>NC_008009.1:5562500-5650368 GCF_000014005.1 Candidatus Koribacter versatilis Ellin345 | reverse complement strand
CCTCGTTCAAACGCGCGGCTGGGTTCGAGCCCAGCTCTTCGGCGCACTACCAAAAAACTTTTATTCGGAAATCGGCCGGCGAGATCACCTCATGCGGCAGCTGGGATTTCCGTGGATTCGTTGACCGAGCGTCAAGCATTACATCGGCAATTGCAACGAAGTTTTCATCGAGGAACGTTGCGGATACTAACGAGGAAATCTCCCACATGCAAGTGTTAACGTCACATTGCAATGTTCGGAAAACCCGCGTAATTAGCGCGTTCCACACACTTCGTCAAGAACAATTGTCAATTGCAACGAGTCTGGTGCAACTCTGAATTGGATCCGCTGATCCGGTTTCATCACTCTACACGCTGCATCTGTTTTCGCGAAGGTCTCGCAACGAAAAAATTTGCGCGAAGCATGATTTTTGCCCCGCGCATGATGCAACTTGCCCAATTCGCCACTAAATTCCCACGGCCTCGTAGTCATTCCGGTCGTCGCCGTCACGACGACGCGACTTGAATTGTCCGTAATCGTACGGATTGCGATAGATCGATTTTCTTCGATTGCGCAACGCGAGCCCGCCCCAAATTCCGAGCGCGATCACACCGGCGGTCGCACCAACCATTGCTAATGCGGCGAGAGGATGCTCCACCACTGGCGCTACCACTCGGCTTCCGGTCACTGCAACCCGGCCCGGCCATCCCATCTCGTGCTTGAAGTCGTCTACCGATTTCTTTCCGCCGCGCCTTAATGCGCGGTGAGTGTGCAGCAGAGCACTCGCCTTAGGAATGCCGTGGTATTCGCCACCGTGCACAATGACGTGGTCCGTTCCGCGATCTTCCTGTCTCTCGAGCAATTCCTCGATCGCAGCCCCCAGCACGGTCGTATTCGTGTTCAACATGCGGAAGGCGATGCGCCCACTGCGGTCGATCAGGTAAGTCGGATTAGGAGCTTTCCCATACTTCTTATGGATGTGGCCGTTGAGATCGTCCACGAGGATGGGAATTTCGACGTTCTCTTCGTCGCGAAGCTGCTCCGCCGCTCTCACTTTTTCGCGCATCTCGCGATGCGGGCCGATTTCTTCACCGGGATGCGCCTCGCGCACGTATACGAAGAGGAACTCCACTTCATCGCTGAAGTCTTCATACAGTTCGTTCAAGCCCTTGATCGAAGCAGCAGTGAACGGACATGTCACGGATCCAAACGTCACAACGACGTTGCTTTCGCCCTCGAAGTCGCTGAGTCGGATCTTATCGCCGTCAATCGTGCGCCCCTGGAAATCCGGCGCTTCGTCACCAGGCTTCGGAGCGCCGAGAAACTTTGTGAACGCCAAGTCTTTGATCAGCAGGTTGCGGCGAAACGTCTCGTAGTTGTAAGGAGTAAAACCAAACATGAGCACTACCTCCAAGCAGGCGGGTTCCGCAGCGACCCGGCATCACTATTCGATGCCTACTGCACCTGCAGGTTTTTCTTTCCCGTGAAAATCCCGGACCCCGGTTCATTGCCCCGTTACCACGCGGAGCATAAACTTGAGCTGCAGGTAATTTTAGAACGGTGGCCGGATGCCCTTGAAAGTCCTCGAAAAAGCTCCTGACTTTACGGTAAAAGCCGTAATTCGTGAGCGCCAGATCACCTTTAAGCTCAGCGATTATCTCGGCCAGAAGCACGTCGTGCTCGCGTTCTACCCGCTCGACTGGACACCGGTTTGAACCGCCCAAATGCCGGCGTACCAGGTCGAACTCGACAAGTTCGCCGGCTACGATGCCCAGGTCGTGGGCATTAGCATCGACACTATCTACAGCCACATGGCGTGGCAGCAAAAAGAGACCGGCTGGATGGATTACCCGCTCGCCTCTGACTTCTACCCGCACGGCGCCGTCGCGCAGCTCTACGGAGTCTTCCGCGAGAAGCCGCCAATCCCCGGCATCAACGAACGCGCGATCTTTGTGATCGACAAAGAAGGCATCATCCGCTTTTCGAAGGTTTATGACCTCGGACAGCAACCGCCAAACGAGGAAGTGTTTGAAGTACTGGAGAAGCTGAAGAACGCACCGCAATCTTGAAATACCTTGTAATACAGCGTATTATGTGGGCATGGAAAAGCAGTTAATCAGCGTTCGCCTCCGTGCCGACAAAGTCGCCGCGCTTGATGCTCTGGCAGAGTCCCTCGATCGTGACCGCAGCTACTTGCTAAATGAGGCGGTAGAGGACTACCTCGAAGTTCAGAAATACCATCTGGACCGGATCAATCAAGCCATCAAGGCTGCCGACGACAGAGAATTGGTTGACCACGCTGACGTTAAGAAACTCGTTGCGAAACTCAAGCGCCGGAAATGAGGTAGAGTGGGCGTCCCCTGCGAACCGGGACCTTGTCTCGGTGCACGACTACGTCAGGTCCGAGAACCCTAAGGCTGCTAATCGAATTCTCGATGAGATCGTGGCCGCCGCAGAACTGCTCGGGAAGCACCCGCGACTGGGCAGGACGGGAAGAGTCGCGGGAACCCGCGAACTAGTCATCTCTGGAACACCCTTCCTTTTGATGTACCGCATCAAGGGAGAGGCTGTGCAGATACTCGCCGTTCTGCACGCGAAGAGGAGCTGGCCAACGCTCTTCTAAATTCTTTCCAGATCCGACACTGTTCTCTCATTCACCACGTTGCCGGTATTCAGCGTCGTCTTTGGCTCGAGCAGCATGATGTGCGTCTCTTCATCGGCCGACGGCAGGTGTTCCATGCCGCAGGGGATCACGATGAACTCACCCGGCATGATGAGAAACTCATTTTCCTTGCCGTTCTCGCGGACCTTCATGCGCAGCGCGCCTTTCACCACGTAGAAGAGCTCGTCTTCGTTCTCATGGTGGTGCCACGTGAACTCGCCTTGCAGCTTCGCGACCTTGACGTAGAGGTCGTTGACCTCGCCAATAATCTTCGGACTGTAGTGCTCGTTAAACAGCGAAAGCTTCGAGGCAACATTTACTTTTGCGAGCATCTATCTAGTTTCGCATGCGAGAGCAGCTGCTGTAATGCGCTCGTCCCGAGGTTACGACGCGGTTTTGTTGGCAAACGTGAAAAAGCGTTCTACCTGTGTGACTTGCAGGACGCTCCGCACCCGATCCTGGACACCGACCAGAACGAGGTTGCGGCTCTCCTTCTGACGATGCACATACGCGCCGACCAAGACGCCGACGCCTGCCGAGTCGATATACGGGACCTCGGTCATGTCGATGACAAGGTCCTTCGCCTTCACCTCTCGCACGTGTGCCTGGAAGTCGAAGAGGTTGGAGATCAGGACCGGCCCGCGGAGGTGCAGGACAATCGGCGATTCGCCCTCTTCGCCGATCACAGTAACTGTGAGCGATTTATCCATCGCGCGATCATAGCAACGTCCTTTCACGAGAAAACAGAAAGTTTTGGACGCCGGCCGCCTTTAGCGCGGCCGGCGTCCAAGCACTTGTTCTCAGTTGATCGTGATATTAATCACACCCGACTTCAGGTACGCGCTCGTCGAATCCACTTCCACCACTTCGACGTAATGCGAGCCCGACGCAACCGACACTGATGTGTTGATCGAGCTGCTGAAGTAGTCGTTGATCTTCTTGCCGTCGATCCACAACTCCATCCGAGCAATCGTGCCACTTGCAGGCTTTCCCGTGGCAGAGACCGCCAGCGGCGAACTATAAGTGCCGCCTTCCACTGGCGTACAAACATGGACGCCTGGCGAAGCCGGTGCGGAGCAGGACGAACCGCCTGACTTCAATCCCATGCCGACCACCTTGTTGCCGAGGCCAACGTACACGTGCCCGTTCACCACCGTCGGTACGGTGAACTTGATGCCCGTCCCCAGTCCTGAACTGACGTAGAGCACTTTGCTGACATCCGTAGCGTTGTAGGCGCGCAAGGTGCCGGTCGTCCAATCGATCGCCCACACGATGCCATTCGTGTTGCCGTTCGACGAGACCACTGCCTGGCCGCCCGGGAACTTGTACCCAAACGTGTCCTTGTGGATCGGCGTCGTAGACATCAAGCCAGTGCTCGGGTTGAACGTGAACTGCTTCACCCCATCGTTGTTCCCGATGAAGTAGAGATTGTTGTTCCAGAACGCTGCGGTCGTGAAGCAGCGATCCGTGTACTGCGTGCCGCTGTTCGCACCAAGTTGTCCATTCACTTGCTGGATCACGTGGTCCGCCGAACCGCCCATCTTGCCGAGGTTGTCGCGGTTCAGGACGTAGATGGTATCGAGCTTGCTGCATACCACCGCAACGTGCGGATATGTGCCACTCAAGTTCGGAAGCAGCAGCACACCGCCCGAACCCAGGTCCTTGTCTCCCGCCGATTGCTTCACGTAGTCGAACGGAGTGAAGTAATCCGTCACACTGAGGGTAGAGTTCAGCTTTACCGCACTCTGTCCAAACTGCGAGGCGCCATTCCAACTGCCGTTTCCAGTGGTCAGGAACAGGTTGCCGCTGCTATCAGCGCTAATGCCGGACCCGGCCATCCAGATGCCACCTTCGCTGCCGTTCGGCGTGTCGTTCCACACCACCGTTTGGGCGAGTGTGGCGGCGTTGTAGGCGAACACCCAGCCGTGGTACGGGTCGATGTCTTCATTTCCACTGAAGGCGACGTAGACGTTTCCGTTCGCCAGCGTGAGACCAGGCCGCTGGAGGTGCTGCGACGAGTCCCAGCCGCTGGTGTTGATGGTGACCGGTCCGCCGAATTTCTCGGCACCTGTTGTAAGGCTGAGCGCGTGCAGGCGGTGGAAGTACTGGCCTGAACTGTTTCCAGATTGCGCCACCGCATAGATCGTTCCGCTCGCCGGATCGATCACTGGAGTGCCCGTGATACCGATGATGGGCTGCACCGAGCTGTGCAACTTGGTTCCGTCCGCGGGCGACTCGCCACTACCCAACAGACTCTTCTTCCAGAGCACTGTGCCGCTGTCGCCGTCGATTGCGTACACGCTGTCGTACGCGGTCGCAACGAACACCACATTGTGCTTGGCGGACCCGACCGTCAGGCCGTTCATGTACAGCGGTTGCGCCCATACGCGTCCATCGAGTCCTGTGGACCAGATCTGGCCGAAGTTGGTGGAGTTCACGTTCGACGGCGTGAGCAGGGTCTCTTTGGAATTCAATCCGTCACGCGCGTTATCGAACTTCCACGTGGTGTAGTTCACTGCACTCGGCGTGGAGGAAACCACCGTGTCGGTAGCCTTGGCGGTGTACGCGGTGCCGCTGGCGGCTGTCGCTGTGATGGTGCACGTCGCCGGCGACGCTGGTGCGGTGAAGAGACCGCTCGTACTGATGCTCCCGCAGGATGCAGCCCAGCTTACCGACATATTGGCCGAGAACTGCTGGGTCTTGCCGACGGTAGTGGTTGCGCCTGCCGGCGTAATCGTGATCGGGGAAGTGATGTTTACCGTCGTGGAAGCCGTGCCACTGCCGTCCGTCGCTTTTCCAGTGACCTTACATGCGGGCTGGGAGAGCGGCGCGGTGAAGAGTCCACCGGAAGAGATCGTGCCGCAGGTTGCGCTCCAAGTAGAAGCCTTGCTCGCCGTGAACTGCTTTGTCGTTCCCTCGCTCACCGTCGGGTTCTGCGGTGAGATGGTGTAGGTAGACGAGGCCGTCACGTTGACGTGGATTATCTTGTAGATCCACGTACCGTTCTGGTCCAGTGCCTGCACCGTCAGGTTCTGGCCGGCGCCGGACGGAACGGTGATGTTCGCATCCAGGAAATTCTGGTGCTGGATCGCGTAACGCACGTAATGGACGTAGACCTCGACGTATTGAATCGGCACGGAACTCGTGATGCCAGCGTTCACGTGGAACGTGGTGTTCACCGTGGCTCCATCGGCAGGCGTGCAGATGGTGATGGTGTGGTCAGTCTTGTTCAGAGTGCAGGTCGCTTGCGCGATCGATTTTCCAGTTAGGCAGAGGGTAAAGGCGAGGCCGAGGGAGAGGACCTGAAAACAACGGGAGAGGCGCATAGGGACCCCGAGGGAGATAGGTGACGGTGGTGCGGCACCATTGTGAGTTGTGAGAGAGAATCTCACGCCCCGGGGTTGCGCAACTCAGCATTGTTTTCGTAGTCCCTTAATCCTGGGGCGAATTCATCTGCTATTTACTCCCTGCTAACCCCCATCCCCAGGGCCAATCTTTGTTTTCAAGAATTTAGCGTATGCAATCCGTGCAAAATCTTGACCCCATGGGACTTATACGTAAAATATTCCGAAATAAGGACTTAGCTCCCATTCTTGTCAAAGAACACTCGCTGCAGAGGGCATGTACCCACATGCGCAGAGTAGACGAGGGCAAGGCAAGAAAGATGTGATGGGTGACAGGGCCGAGCGTGAGGCGGGTCACACGAGAATGTGAGTCCGGGAACTCTCGACCGGCACAGAGTGTCTAAGAACACAATGGCAGCGTTCCGCGAATTGTTTCCGGTAACCACGTGGTGCTGGTGCAAGCTCAGTTCGCGCAGAGGCAGGATCGGCCTGGCGACTCTCGCGCTCGTCGTTCTCGTACCTGCGGTTGGCTTTCGCGCCGAGATGGCGATT
This sequence comes from Candidatus Koribacter versatilis Ellin345, assembly GCF_000014005.1. Lineage (GTDB taxonomy): Bacteria > Acidobacteriota > Terriglobia > Terriglobales > Acidobacteriaceae > Korobacter > Korobacter versatilis_A. The sequence continues at coordinate 5,643,831 of NC_008009.1, read as the reverse complement.
TTCGGGCAGCGCAGCTCGGACATACTGCGCGCTCTCGGGGACTCGCGACTGGGCGAACCGGAGGCAACCACGCTGTACAGGTTATCTCGCTTTCATCCACAAATACACCGCCACGGCGAATCGAATTGCGAAGCGGACGAGTGCCTGGTGATCGCAATTCCCGAGTCTTGGATGGCCGATCGGTTACTCATTCCCACTGCTCGGGTCGGTTGGAGGCGAGTCTCCGGATTCTGGAGCTGGTGGGGGATTCGGTACAGAACTCTCGACGCAGGAGCAGAGTTCAAATCCGGCAGGCTTGTGAGATTCGGCTATAGGTTGTGGATTTCCACCAGGGAGTTGCGATCTCCGGGAATCATTTCGCTTAGCGCAACATCAGTGGCGCGGCCACCGGGCCGCATTGATGCGCACGACGATGAGAGCCCCGAGTTCCGGGTAGGTCACTACTTTAAGTGGCCAAAGCTGAGTTTGAGTGTCTACTTCACTGCGGGTGCACCGCAACTGCTCGTCAAGCATGCCTTCCATCCAAACTTTCTCTGTGTATGGCGGTGGGAAGGGTGCTCTGAAGCGGCCCAAATTCTTTCGGATTCGGAGAAGGACCGCCTTTCGATTGCAGCTGCGGCGGTTGCACGTTTGGCATCGAGTGATCCTTGCCCGTTGCGTGTTCTCGTGCATCGCGCAAGGTATGCGGATGACGTGCTGGTCGCGCACGTCGAAGCCGTGAAAGGTGCTTTTGATCGAAACGAGGATGGTACGAAGTATCGAACAGCGAACGTGCGGTTGGTGCAGGTGCTCAAGGGCTCATCGCGCGTACGTTTGAATTCGATTGGAATCAGTTCGGAAATATCGGTAGACGGGCGGAGGGTACCCAATCAGATCGCGGATCAGATAACGGCTGGCCAGACCCTGCTGCTGTTCTCCGGAGGAACGGACTATTTCGAATTGCCCTGTGAGGCGACGACTGTGAATAGAAATGATTTGGCTGACTTGGAGAGTGAGCTGAAGAGATAGATCGTGTGAACTCCGTCTTACAAGCACGTAGGGATTCTTCGACTTCGCCGCTTTGCGGCTTCGCTCAGGATGACAGGAAAAATCGAATCAGGCGCCGCCCGTATCTGGGGGCAGCGTATCGGCGAAGCTGAAGAAGCTCTCGACCTTCGTGACCTGCAGCGCGGTGTGGACGCGAGGCGTGACGCCGACGAGCAGGAGTTTGCGTCCATCTTTTTCGCGATTGACGTAGGCGCCGATCAGGACGCCGATGCCGGCGGAGTCGATATAGGGGACGGCGGTCATATCAATGATGAGTGATGGGGTCTTGCTGGCACGCACAGAATTCTGAAAGGCAAATATGTTCGCGAGGAGAAGCGGACCTTTCAGCGTTATTACGTCGGTCTCGCCCCGGGATTGGAGGATGAGTTCCAGGTTCGTTTCCATCGCGCGATGATGCAGGAGAAGTGTTACAGAGTGGTTAAAGAGATTGCGAATCGGTAAACAAGATTGGCTCGCCAAGGCTCAGGCGGAGCGCTCGGCGGGTTCCGGGCTCGCCAACGCGAGGAAGCTGGCGAGATAAGGAGCGGTGCGGCTCTTCGAATCCCGCGCCAGTTCCTGAGGCCGCGCGGCGATGACGATCTTTCCGCCCTCTTCGCCGGCGCCGGGGCCGATGTCGACGACCCAATCGCTGCCGGCGACGACGCGCATGTCATGTTCGACGACGATGACGGTATTGCCCGCATCCACCAGGCGATCGAGCTGGGCAACGAGGCGCTCGACGTCGGCGGGATGAAGGCCGGTGGTGGGTTCGTCGAGGATGTAGAGGGTGTTGCCTTGCTGGCCCCGCTGCAGCTCGGTTGCGAGCTTGATGCGCTGCGCTTCGCCGCCGGAAAGTTCGGTGGCGGGCTGGCCGAGGCGCAGGTAGCCGAGTCCAACTTCGCGCAGGACGTGCAGCGCGCGGCGGGTCGGGAGATCGTCGGCGAAGAACTCGTACGCGGCATCCACGGTGAGGTTGAGGACCTCGGCGATGTTCTTGCCGCGATAGTGAATCTCCAGCGTCCTGGGGTTGTAGCGCGCGCCTTTGCAGACCGGGCATGGTGAGTACACGCTGGGCAGGAAGAGCAGCTCCACCATGACGAAGCCTTCGCCCTTGCAGTTGGGGCAGCGTCCGGCTGCGACGTTGAAGGAGAAGCGTCCAGCGTTGTAGCGGCGAGCGCGAGCTTCCTTCGTCGCCGCGAAGAGGTTGCGCACGTGGTCGAACAGGCCCGTGTAGGTGGCGAGGTTTGAGCGCGGAGTGCGACCGATGGCTTTCTGATCGACCACCACGAGACGCTGAATCAGCTCGAGACCGGAGACGATCTTGCCTGAGGTGGTGGCAGGAGTGTCGCGTTCGAGCGTGTCACCTTCAACTGGCTCTTCCGCGACCGTGGTTCCCAGTTGTTCGGAGACAAGCTCCACGAGCACCTGGCTGACGAGACTCGATTTGCCGGAACCCGAGACGCCGGTGACGGAAGTGAAGGTGCCAACGGGGAACTCGACGTCAAGACTATGGAGGTTGTGGCGGGTAACGCCGCGCAATTTCAGCCAGCCAATGGGCGGGCGCGCGGGACGCACGGGAAGCGGGGGCGGATCGAAGAGGTAGCGGCGGGTTTGCGACTTGGCGACGCTGCGCAAATCATCGGGAGTGCCGCTGAAGAGGACTTCGCCGCCGTGCACTCCCGCTGCCGGGCCGACATCCACGATCCAATCGGCATGACGCACGACATCGAGTTCATGCTCGACGACGAAGAGCGAATTGCCGGAGGCCTTGAGCTTGTCGAGCGCGCGCAGCAGGGCTTCAGTATCGGCTGGATGCAGGCCGGCTGAGGGTTCGTCGAGCACGTAAACCACGCCAAACAAATTCGAACGCACTTGCGTGGCGAGGCGCAGGCGCTGCAGCTCGCCGGGCGAGAGCGTAGGCGTGCTGCGATCGAGGGTGAGATAACCAAGCCCGAGATCGAGGAGGACGGTGAGGCGCCCGCAGAGATCCTGCGCGATGAGCCGCACAACCTCCGCTTTCTCAGGATGCTCTTTTGCCAGCTTCCCGGTTGAGCGCTCAACGTAGGGATGAAAGATGTCACCGAGCTTCGAAAGAGTTTGACCGGAGAGTTCGGCAATGTCGTAACCGGCGAACTTGACGGACAACGACTCGCGGCGCAGCCGCTTTCCGCGGCACAACGGGCACTCCGCACCGCGCACGTATTGCGCGACCCGTTTCTTCATCATCGCGCTCTCGGTTGTGGCGAAGGTATGGAGCACGTAGCGACGCGCGCTGGTGAACGTCCCCATGTAGCTGGGCTCTTCTTTGCGCTTGAGGGCCTGCTTCACTTCCGCGCGGGTGAAGCCCGCGTACACCGGCACTACGGGCTGATCGTCGGTAAAGAGGATCCAGTCGCGGTCTTTCTTCGAGAGCTGGCGCCACGGAATGTCGACGTCGTAGCCGAGGGTGGTGAGGATGTCGCGCTGGTTCTGGCCCTGCCACGCGGGCGGCCATGCGGCAATGGCGCGTTCGCGAATAGTGAGCGACGGGTCGGGCACCATGGAGTCTTCCGTGGCCTCGTAGATGCGGCCGAGGCCATGGCACCGCGGGCAAGCGCCTTCCGGTGTGTTGGGCGAGAATGACTCGGCGTAGAGCAGCGGTTGACCTTTCGGATAGTCACCGGCGCGCGAGTAGAGCATGCGCAACAGGTTCGAGAGCGTGGTGACGCTGCCGACGGAGGAGCGGGTGGTTGGTGATCCGCGCTGTTGCTGCAAGGCGACGGCGGGCGGAAGGCCGTCGATGGCATCGACTTCGGGGACGGCCATCTGATGAAAGAGGCGGCGCGCGTAGGGCGATACAGATTCGAGATAGCGGCGTTGGGCCTCGGCGTAGAGCGTGCCGAATGCGAGCGACGATTTCCCAGAGCCGGAGACACCAGTGAAGACGACGAGAGCGTCGCGGGGAATCTGAACGTCGATGTTCTTGAGATTGTGTTCGCGCGCACCGCGGACGCGGACGAAGCCGTTGCGGTTCGCGGGATCGTGGGGGCGCGACATATCCTCTGAGATGCGGGAACGATGAAGGAAGGTTCAACCGGGATGCGGCCCATCCTGTGGCTGACGATCAGGCAATGAAAAAGGCCACCGCGGACGATGGCCTTCTCACTTCCTTTGCAGTGCTACTGCAGCAGCGTTGGCTCCGCTTCTGCCTTCTCGTCGTCTGGAATGACAACCGCGGCTGCGACCTTATCGCCCGGCTCGAGGTGCAGCAGGCGGACGCCCTGGGTAGAGCGGCCGGCTTCGCGGATTGAGTCGGTGGAGGTGCGGATGATTTTGCCGTACTGGCTGATGACCATCGCTTCCGCATCTTCCGTGACCAGCATGATGGCGACGACCTTGCCATTGCGCTCGGTGGTTTTGACGTTGATCACGCCCTTGCCACCACGCGTCTGCAGGCGATACTCGTCCACATCGGTGCGCTTGCCGTACCCATTCTCGGTGACGCTGAGAATGAGGTTGGCGGTGTCAGCGCCGCCGTTTTTGCCCTTCTTCCGTTCCTTGGGCGTAATGGCCATGCCGACGATGTAATCCTTCGCGCCGATATCCATGCCGCGTACGCCGTAAGCGGGGCGTCCCATGATGCGGACATCGGCTTCGTCGAAGCGGATGGCGAGGCCTTCGTGCGAGGCGAGGAAGACGATCTGGTTGCTGTCGGTGAGCTGCGCAGCGACCAACTCGTCATCTTTATCAATGCCGATGGCAATGATGCCGCGAGCCATCACGTTGGAGAAGTCCACGAGTGCGGTCTTCTTGACCGTGCCCTTGCGCGTGGTGAAGAAGACATACCTGCTTTCTTCTTCGAGGCTCTTGACGGGGAGAATCGCGCGCACACTCTCGCCCGGTTGCAGCGCGACGAGGTTGCCGATGTGCTTGCCCTTGCCGGCAGCAGCGATCTCCGGCACTTCATACACCTTGAGCCAGTAGACGCGGCCCGTGTTGGTGAAGATCAGCAGGTACGCGTGGGTGGAGGCTACGAACATCATCTCGACGAAATCTTCGTCGCGCGTGCTCATGCCCTTGCGTCCGGTACCGCCGCGCCGTTGCTGGCGATAGGTTGAGATTGGCGTGCGCTTGAGGTAGCCGCTGTGGCTGACCGTGACCGCGACTTGCTCGTCGGCGATGAGGTCTTCCAGGCTAAGCTCGGCGGCTTCGTCCTGGATGATGGTGCGGCGCTCGTCGCCGTAATCTTTGCGGATCTGCTCGAGCTCTTTCACGATCACCGAGCGCAGTTTCTTTTCGCTGGCAAGAATCGATTCGTACTCGGCAATGCGCTCGCGCACGTCTTTCAACTCACTGGTGATCTCATCGATCGAGAGACGAGTGAGGCGGTGCAACTGCAATTCGAGGATTGCGTCGGCCTGCCTGGTGGAGAACGGCTTTTCCGGATCAACCTTCGGCGCCTTACCGGTGGTGTTGATGGTGATCTTCTTGCCGGTGAAGTAGGCGACGAGGTTTTCGCGGGCGTCGGCGCGATTTGAGCTACCGCGGATGATGGCGATCACATTGTCGAGGTGATCGAGGGCCATCAGGTAGCCCTCAAGGATGTGCTCGCGGTCCTTTGCCTTCTGCAGCAGGTAGAAGGTGCGGCGGCGCACTACGTCGATACGGTGATCGATGAAGTGATTGAGCGCTTGCACCAGGCCCATTTCCTTCGGTTGGTTGTTGACCACCGCGAGGAAGATCATGCTGAAGCTCTCTTGCATCTGGGTGTGCTTGTAGAGCTGGTTCAACACGATTTCGGGCTGGGCGCTGCGCTTGAGTTCGATCACGATGCGCATGCCGTCGCGATCGGATTCATCGCGCACATCGCTAATCTCGTCGATGGTCTTGTCGTTGACGAGGTCGGCGATCTTTTTGATCAGCGTGCTCTTGTTGACCTGGTACGGGATCTCGGTGACGACGATGGCGTCTTTATTGGGCAGGTGCTCGACGGCAACCTTGGCGCGCATCATGAAGCGACCGCGGCCGTTCTGGTAGGCATTCTTAATACCGCCCTTACCGTGGATGAACCCGCCGGTCGGGAAGTCAGGGCCTTGCACGAATTTCAGAACGTCATCGAGCGTGGACTTCGGATTGTTCACGATGGTGATGCAGGCATCCACGATCTCGGTGAGATTGTGCGGCGGGATGTTGGTTGCCATGCCGACGGCGATGCCGTTGGAACCATTGATGAGCAGGTTCGGGACCTTGGTGGGAAGAAGGAGGGGCTCGGCGCTGGTGTCGTCGAAGTTAGCGACGAAGTCGACGGTATCTTTGTCGATATCGGCGAGGAGTTCTTCCGCGATCGCAGTCATGCGAGCTTCGGTGTACCGGTAGGCTGCTGGCGGATCGCCATCGACGGAGCCGAAGTTTCCCTGGCCGTCCACTAGGGGATAGCGCAACGAGAAATCCTGCGCCATGCGGACCATCGCGTCGTACACAGCACTATCGCCGTGCGGGTGATACTTACCGAGCACTTCGCCGACGACCTTGGCGCACTTCACGTGCTTGCGGTTATGCAGCAGGCCCATGTCATGCATCGCGTAAAGAATGCGGCGATGCACCGGCTTGAGTCCGTCGCGCACGTCGGGCAGCGCACGGCCGATGATGACCGACATTGAATAGTCGAGATAAGACCGCTTCATCTCCTCTTCAATGTTGATTGGCTGTATATTTTGCGGATTGCCACCGTCGCCGGACGGGGGCAAAGGAAGTAGAGGATTCTGCTCGTCTGCCATAGAAAAGGGGTACCACTCTCCGCTCTTCCGCACACAGTTTTTGGGTTCGGCCGAGAGTTCCGGCTGGGAACCTAACTACTGGAATTACAGGAATTTAAGTGCGGGAAGAGCACTCATTATTATAGCATCGCGAACGCAAAATTGGTGCGCCGGGAGTGACCTAGAAGGTGCATGGAATCAGGGGTTTGGAAGGGGCAAAAAGATGAGTTCGCCGACACAATATTCACCGGGATATCCAGCGCCGTATCCGCCGCGACAGAAGAGTTGGATTGAGCGGCACTGGATCGCATTGGTTATCAGCATCGTGCTCTTCTTCGTCCTCGCGGTGGTCGTGTTTGTAGTCGGTATTTTCGTCCTGGTGAGCAATACCGAACCAGAGAAACTCGCTTTTGCCAAGGCGGCCAACTCGCCTGCGGTGGTCGAGCGCCTCGGGCAGCCGATCAAGAAAGGCATGTTCAGCAGCGGCAGCATCAACACTACGGGTCCAAGTGGTCACGCCGAATTGAAAGTGCCGATCTCCGGACCGAAGGGCGAAGGCTACATCTATCTCACTGCGAACAAGAGCGCGGACCGCTGGACGTTTACGCAGTTGGAAGTTGCCATCGATGGGGACGAGAAGAGAATTGAGCTGGTAGAGCCAACGCGGGTCCCGGAACAGAATAGTTTCTAGAACACGATCCCGCGCTGCAGGAGATACATGCGGATCAGCTCGATCGAGGCGACCGCGATTCCGATTAGGAAGTACAACGTCCGGGCCTGTTCGGTGGTTGGTGCTTGAGGTAGCGGGAAGCCGCGCTGGCGGAAGAGGATGACCGTCGCGCGTTCGCGCTCCATCATGAAGTCGGCGATCGGCTTATGGAAGTAAGCGATCAGCAACCCCAACAGGAGCCTGAATAACTCGATGTAGATCATGGTGTGGAAATCGTACCTTTCTCTCATCCAGAGCTCAATCGGCGGAACCACTTAGTGCGAATGAGGTACGGTAAGGTTTGCTAAACTCGAAAGTGAGCCCATGCATCCAGACCTCGAACGCCTGATCGAGCTGCAATCTGTCGATTCCGACATCGCCCGCCTGAACGCCGAGGTGGCCACTCTTCCCAAGAAAATGGCCGCGATCGAGACCAAGCTGAACGCCTCCAAAGCCCAGATTGAGAAGGTGAAAGCCGCGACGCAGGCCGGAGACAAGGCCAAACGCGGCTTTGAGGGCGACATCCAGGCGCAGCAGCAGAAGATCTCGAAGTACAAAGACCAGTCGCTGAATGTAAAGACCAACCCCGAATATAAGGCGCTGATGCAGGAAATTCAGTTTGCCGAACAGGCCATCAAGGGCTTGGAAGACAAGATCCTCGAAATCATGCTCGATGCCGACACCCGGAAAGACGAGCTGAAGAAGGCCGAAAACGAGCTGAAGTCCGAGACTGCTGAGATTGAGCGGGAGAAGGAACAAGCCCGGCAGATCACCGCCAAGGACGAAGCCGAACTCAAGATCGAAAGCGCCAAGCGCGATGAGCTGCGCACGGCGATCGCACCTGAGGTCCTTACCCATTACGACCGGGTGGCCAAGTTTCGCGGGACGGGGCTGGCGGTCGAAAAGAACGGGATGTGCATGGGATGCCGGGTTTACCTGCGTCCGCAGGTGTTGCAGCACGTGCACACGAACAACGAGATCATCTATTGCGACCAGTGCCAGCGGGTGCTGTACTCGGAAGCGCCGGCAATCGCGCCACCGACGGAAACCACGCCTTAATTGCCGTCCTCTTGCAGCAGCGTTGTACACTAAGCCGACGCTGTGAAGCCCTCCAAAACTGCTACCGCGAATCCGCCGATCCACCTGACCCCGCGCGGCGCTGCCCGCATTCGTGCCGGACACGTGTGGGTTTACCGCTCGGACTTGAAGGACCAAAAGCCCAAAGCCGAGCCGGGATCGCTGGTCGCAGTACTCGATGAAAAGGGCCGCATCCTTGGTGATGCCCTCTACAGCTCAAGCTCACAGATCGCCATTCGCATGTTTGCCGTGGGCCGCGAAGAGACCTACGCAGTTGAGCTGCCGGAAATCGTCAGCAACCGCGTGGCCGCCGCCATTTCCTATCGCGACGAAGTCTTGCAGCAGACTGAGGCTTGCCGGCTGGTGTTCAGCGAGGCCGATTTCCTGCCCGGTCTTATCGTCGATCGTTATAACGACATCCTTACCATGCAAGTGCTGACCCAGGCGATGGACCGCGAGGACCTGCGTCGTGCGGTGATGGACTCGCTGCGGGAGCACTTCCCTAACTCAACGATCTTTGAGCGCGTAGATGAGCGCATCCGCGAACTTGAGAAATTGCCGGCGAAGGAATCGGGTGTTGTCGGCAAGCCACAGAAGGGGAACGCAAAGACCGCGACCATCTTCAATATGAATGGCCTGCGCTTTCACTATGATGTGAGCGGCCAGAAGACTGGCGCCTTCCTCGACCAGCGTGAGAATTACGCCGCAGCCGCGCAATACGCGCGTGGAGACGCCCTCGACGTCTTCACCTACCAGGGCGGGTTCGCATTGCACCTGTACCAGAATTGCCGTCGCGTCACGGGTGTGGATATGTCGCGTCCAGCGCTTGAAGTTGCCGAGGAGAATGCGACGCTCAATGAGTACAACCTTGAGTGGATTGAAGCTAACGCCTTCGATTATCTAAAAGACCAGTCCGTCGGTGGACGCGCTTACGACACCATCGTTCTGGATCCGCCGGCGTTTGCCAAGACAGCTAAGAACTTCGATACAGCGATCCGCGGGTACAAAGAGCTCAATCTTCGCGCACTGAAGATGCTGCGTGCCGGCGGTACGCTTATCAGCTGTTCCTGCTCGTTTCACGTCAGCGAAGCGGATTTCATGGAAATGCTCGGCACGGCCGCGGCCGACGCTCATCGCCGCGTGCGCATCCTCGAGAAGCGCAACGCCGCCAAGGACCATCCAATTCTCATGGGTGTCCCTGAGACCAATTACCTCAAGTGCATCATCGCGCGAGTGGACTAGCCTGCGACACAACCTCGTAGTGAGCGGCTTTTTCATCGTGCTTTGAGAGATATTGCCGGCGCTCTTCCGGAATAATGGAGAGCTCGTAGTCCGGTCCCGCGAATGCCTTCAGCGCATCCAGCGACTCCCAGAAAATCATGGTAATGAACTCGACTTCCTGTCCCAGATCCCGGCGGAGGAAGTAGCTGCCTTTGTAGCCAGCGATTTTGCTCAGTCCGGGCAGGAGCTCGGGTTTGAGCATGGACTCGTAGGCGTCTGCGTGTTGCGGCTTGGTGGCGCCGTGCCATACGCGAGCGATCATGGTCGAATTCTAGTCCAAACGCTTACAGCCTGGCCTAAACACCTGATAAATAAGGGTAAATTTTCACTGTTCAAAATATTGACAATAACACACTCATATTTTATGCTTCGTTTGTGCATAGGTTGTCATCAAACCTGAAGCAGCCAGTTCTTCTGGCCCAGAAATCAGACTCTTGGAGGCTTGTACGACCATGACTGTTATTACCCGTTGGAACCCCGCTTTCCGTGAACTTGCGACCTTGCAGGGCCGTTTAAACCGTCTGCTTCACGAGACCGCGGGCGGCGAAGAGACCAGCCTGACGACTTCCGGCGCGTTCGTTCCTCCGGTTGATGTCTACGAAGACGAGCAGGGCCTGCGGTTGAAGCTCGAAGTACCGGGGATCGACGAGAAGGATCTCGATGTCAGCATTGAGAACAACACCCTGACGGTTCGCGGCGAGCGCAAGTTCGAGAAGGAAGAAAAGGAAGAGAACTTCCGTCGCGTCGAGCGCCGCTATGGGTCGTTCGTGCGCAGCTTCACCCTTCCAACCACGGTGGACGCCGAGAAAGTGACCGCCGCCTACAAGAACGGCGTTCTTGAGCTGGCGCTCGGTAAGAAGGCGGAAGCCAAGCCGAAGCAGATCAAGGTGAATGTCGGATCGGAGCCGTCGACGGAAATGAAGAAGAGCGCAAGCGCGGCGTAATCCAAGGGCCCCTACCCATTAAGAGGAGTTGTGATTGAGGAGGTGGTCACCCACCTCCTTGTTTTTTCTCTCCCCTGGCATCACGATAGGTGCCGCGCGGATCAAGTTCAAATATCAAGGAATATCTATGGCAATACGTTGGGACAAATTAACTGTAAAGGCGCAGGAAGCGTATTCGCGCGCCAACGATCTCGCGTCCGAGCACGGCAATCCCGAGCTCCGTCCCGTCCATGTGCTGGCCGCACTGTTAGAGGACCGCGAAGGCATCATCGTTCCACTGCTTTCGAAGATGGGCGTGCGGCCCGAAGCAGTGACGCAGGCAACGGCGCGGGAAATCGAACGCATGCCGAAGGTCAGCGGCAGTGCGACCCAGGCCACACTCTCCAATGAAGCGCAGGAGATGCTCGAGCTGGCTTTCAAACAAGCCGATCAATTCAAGGACGAATATGTTTCGACCGAACATCTGTTGCTCGGAATCGCCCAGCTCAAGCGCGACGCCGCGAAGGACATCCTCGGCTCAATGGGCGCGACCTACGACCGAATCTTGAGCGCTCTGACCGGTATCCGCGGCAACCAGAAGGTGACAGACCAGAATCCTGAGGCGAAGTACCAGGCGCTGGAGCGTTACGCTCGCGACCTCACGGATCTCGCGCGTCGGGGCAAACTCGATCCGGTGATCGGCCGCGATGACGAAGTGCGTCGCGTGGTGCAGGTGCTGTCGCGGCGAACGAAAAATAACCCTGTGCTCATCGGCGAGCCGGGCGTTGGTAAGACGGCGATTGTTGAGGGCTTGGCGCAACGCATCGTTTCCGGCGATGTGCCGGAGCAATTGCGCAACAAGCGGCTGGTGTCGCTGGATCTAGGAGCGATGCTCGCGGGCGCGAAATATCGCGGCGAGTTTGAAGATCGTCTTAAGGCGGTGCTGAAGGAAATCGAGGAGAGCGACGGACGCATCATCCTCTTCATCGACGAGCTGCACACGTTGGTTGGTGCAGGTGCTGCGGAAGGGGCGATCGACGCCAGCAATATGTTGAAGCCGGCATTGGCACGCGGCGAACTGCGCGCAATTGGCGCCACCACGCTGAATGAGTACCGCAAGTACATCGAGAAGGATGCGGCGCTGGAGCGGCGCTTCCAGATCGTGTTCGTCGGGCAGCCGACGGTGGAAGACACGATTGCGATCTTGCGCGGACTGAAAGAGAAATACGAAGTCCATCACGGCGTGCGCATTAAGGATTCGGCGATCGTCGCGGCAGCGACGCTGTCGCACCGCTACATCACCGATCGTTTCCTTCCCGATAAAGCCATCGACCTGATCGATGAAGCTGCAGCCTCGCTGCGCATTCAGATTGATTCGCTGCCGACGGAAGTAGACGAACTCGAGCGCCGCATCACGCAGCTTGAGATCGAACGACAAGCGTTGAAGCGGGAAGAAGACACAAACTCGCGCGAACGGCTGGCCGTGATTGAAAAAGAGCTCGCAGGGCTCCGCGAGCGTTCGAACGCGTTGAAGGCGCGATGGAAAGACGAGAAGCAGAGCATCGGTCGGATTCGCGAGTTGAAAGAGAAGATCGAACAGATCAAGCTCCAGGCGCAGACCGCGAGCAACAAGGGCGACTACGAAAAAGCCGCGCAGTTGCAGTATGGCGAGCTGCCGAAGTTGCAGGCGGAACTCGACAACCTCAGCGCGGAGAGCGACAGCAAGACATCGCCACGCATGTTGAAGGAAGAAGTGGACGAAGAAGACGTCGCGAAGATCGTCTCGAAGTGGACGGGTATTCCGGTGTCGAAGATGCTCGAAGGCGAAGTGAAGAAGCTGGTCGAGATGGAAGACCGGCTTAGTCAGCGGGTGATCGGGCAAGACGCTGCGATTGAGCACGTGGCGAACGCGATTCGGCGTTCGCGTGCTGGGTTGAGTGATCCCAAACGTCCGATCGGCAGCTTCATCTTCCTCGGCCCGACGGGGGTGGGAAAAACCGAGCTGGCGCGTGCGCTGGCGGCGTTCCTGTTCGACGACGAGCATGCGATGGTGCGCATCGACATGTCAGAGTATGGCGAGAAGCATTCGGTTTCGCGACTGATTGGCGCACCTCCGGGATACGTTGGCTACGAAGAGGGAGGTCAATTGACGGAAGCGATTCGTCGCCGACTGTATGCGGTGTTGCTCTTCGACGAAATTGAGAAAGCCGCTCCAGATGTGTTCAATGTCTTCCTGCAGATCATGGACGACGGTCAGCTCACCGACGGCAAAGGCCGCCGCGTGGACTTCAAGAACACGATCATCATCATGACGTCGAACATTGGCGCGTCGTTCATGACCGGTGATGCGATCCAGAGTCAAGAGAATTACGAACGAGCAAGCCGCCTGGTGATGGACGCGCTGCGGCAGCAGTTCAAGCCAGAGTTCCTGAACCGGGTGGACGACATCGTGCTCTTCAATCCGCTCGGGAAGGAGCAGCTGGCGAAGATCGTCGAGCTGCAACTGGAGTATGTGCGCCGGTTGCTGGCGGACCGCCGCATCAGCCTCGAATTGAGCGACGCCGCGAAAGATGTGATCTTCGCGCAAGGGTACGATCCGGCGTATGGAGCGCGGCCGTTGAAACGTGCGATCCAGAAGCTGGTGCAGGACCCGCTGGCGCTGAAGATTCTCGACGGCGAGGTATTGCACGGCGATCACGTGGTGGTGGGCGTGAGTGGCGAGGGCAAGTTGACGTTCAAGGTGAGCCATCGCACCACGGAGCCTGAAACGGTGAAGACGAAGTAATCCAGACGAGCAAGCAAAAAGCGGGACCAGGTTCGGTCCCGCTTTTGTTATTGCTCGTTAAATTTTAGTGGGCAGCGGCGTCGGTAGCTTCTTCCGCACGAATGTCACGGAAGTCTTTGCCGAGAGCGCGCGTGAACGGACGGGCGTTCGCCGTGGTCGCAACCTTACCGGTCAACAGGTCCTTGAAATCAATTTCGCGACCGTAGAAGGCGATGGTCGAATCCTTGTCGGGGCGAATCGCCACGCCGTCAAGCGTCGCGCCGATGAAGGCACCCTTGGCGCGCGAGTAGGTCACGATCGCGGTAGCGGCCTTCACGTCGGTGGAAGCCGAAGCATCGCGGCCGATCGGGCCGGCAGCTGCGCTCACGTCGCCGCCAACCTTGAAGTTGCCGCTCAACAGCTTGTCGGCGCCTTCCTGGTTGCGGAACACCATTACGAGGTCGATACCCTGGACGCCGATCTGCGCGCCCCAGGTGCCGCCCGTCGCGGTAAAGAATGCCGGCGTGCTCCAGCGGCCGTTCATACGGCAGCTCGCTACACCGCGGCCATGCTCAGCGCCGAACACGAAGCCGCCCTTCACCATGGAAGGAATGATCGCGACGCACTTCGCGTCTTTCAGGATCTTTTCCGGGATCGCGGAGTCTTTTGCGTCGGTAAGCTGATCGATGATCTGTTCGGCCTTGGTGATGCGGCCTTCGACGCCGCCTGAGTTCTGGTTGCCGTGGACTTTCTCCACCTTGGCAGTATTGCCGCTGTCCTGTGCACTGCTCGGCTGCGCGTCCTGTGCAATCGCGAGGCCCGCGAACATCAACAGAGAAGCCACTCCGGTGGCCCAATACTTCTTCATTGCTTATCCCTCCCAGGGACTGAAAACAAAATTTGTTTCGGAGATCTCGTGCGTGAAAGCACCAGTTGGTTGGAATCACCTTAGTCCTGTTGGGTTGGTCGGGAATCGAGAGTAGATGTCTGTAAAAAGTGGTGCAGCCGTGCAACTTAGGCGACGAAAGTTGCAACCGACCGAAACATCTTTACCTTATAAGGTGCTACAAGTGGGTGCGACATTCGCCGACGCTGCATCGAAGGCTGGAGTAGGCGGGCCCATGCGATCCAAGCTTCTCGGTATTCTTCTTGTGTTGGCCTTTTCCGCATTGCTCGGGTTGCATCCGGTGCGGGCGCAGAACCCCACGGGCAGCTCTGATTCCAACGGGAACGCCATCATTGCCCCGGCGAAACAATCGGACACGGCGACACCATCCAAAACCGCAAAATCCGACCAAGCGGTTCCGGACTCCAAGCGCGAGGCCAATAATGCAATTGCGAATGATCGCGGGACGGTGAATCCGTCCACGGGTCGTGCCACGATGAGTTTCAGCTTGCTCGCGATTGTGGCGCTGCTTGGGTTGATTGGCTTGCTGGTGTTCATTCGGCGGCGAAGCGTGCTGGCTTCGCGCAATACTGCTTCGAATCGAAACGATCGTGATGACTACCGCCGCGCGGCGTAATGCGGTGAATGTTTGCGGAAGATAACGCGAATGCCGTCGCGCCAGCGTTCATCGATTGCCAGTAACGTCCAATCGATTTCTGGAGATAGATACTGCAAAATCTGGTCGGTCGTCGGATGCACCCGAAGTGCCGGAGCGACCAGCAACAGAAGCGGATATGCCTTGGAGAGTTCGCGTCCGGTGAAGTAGCCGAACTTCTGGAACTCTTCGCGACGATGGTGCCAGCGCACGCGCGACCAATAATCCAAACCCTGCAACGGAAGATGGATGTCTTCGTCGGCTTTTAGCTCGAGTACGGCGAGGCGGCCATCGTGCGTCGTGGTGAGCACGTCGATCATCGCGCGATCGCACGCGGCGAACGCTGGGACTTGGGAGTAAACGTGCTGGCCGTCGAGGCGTGAATCGAGGACCGTGACGTCGCGGACGATCATGGATTCAATCCAGCGCTCCGGCACGGCGCGATGGATCGGATCGGAGTGATCGCGGGCGGTCCGGCGGTCGCGAATGTATTGCAGGTACTCGCGGAAGCTTTCCTGGTTGTCATCGGTAACGGGGAATTCTGCGGAGCGGACTCCAAAATAGAGCTGCTCGGCAGGGCGGAAGGAATCGCGCGAGACGCCGATACGCGCTCCTGCAAGTTGCAATCCATGCAGGCGAAACGCGAGCTCGGTGGCGGAGACGACGACGGGCTCGGCTTCGGGGACTACTGCGAGAACCTGTGCGATCGAACCTCCGAAGCGCTGCAAAGCGGAGTGTTTGTCGGGCGCGTGGACGAGCCGGGTGGCGATGTTGCCGGCGTCGGTGGTATCGAGGGTAGTAAGTTGTTCGGTGCGCTCTTCGAGTTCGTGGAGCTCCCATTTCGCAAGTTCGCGATTGAGGTGGGCCATGCGCTGGCGCAGAACGGCGGAAGTTCCGGGCGGAGCAAAGAGCTTCAGCCCTTCCACAAGACATTGCGGTGCGTGGCGGCGACATGCTTCGAGCCAGAGAATGCCGAAGCCGAGAGCGGCATCAATCGAAGGCTGCAACTCTGTTGCATTTACGCCAAGTACAGCGAAGGCAGAGTTTCCGCGGCGAATCAGCGCGCGGGTGTAGATCGGGCTGAAGGAGCGCTCCAGATCCATCGAAGTGGAGAGCGCTTCGATACGAAATCCGGGATTGTTGGCAGTGAGGACGCGCTTCAATAGCTTCGCGTACAAAGCGCGAGAGGCTTTCTTGGCCGACGCAGAGCGGCTGTCGCGGGTGGCGCAAAACTCAAGCACGATCGGCTGCGATTTTCCGAAGCGCTGCACGGAGAGACACAGAGAGCCGTTCTTTCGTTCGGCGTCGAGGACGCGGCGCACGATGTTGCGTTCCTCGGACCAGAGATGGAGCAGGCATTTGCCATTGCTCTCGCTGATGGAGTAGCGGCAGTCGTCGAGGTGGAAAAGGGGTACATCGTCCTCCAGGACGGTGGCTGAAGGTTCGCTTGCCAGATACTCGTCGAGCATCCGGGTGAGTGCTGTCGGGGTGATGGGAGAGGCCGAACTGAGGGACGCCATAGAACTCCAGAGAGCTATTTTGACCGCTAATTTCGGCAGAATCAGCGGCTTCCGACACACATGGTTGTGACATAATCAAGCACTGGCCTCAGTGGCTTATCCCGCCGTGGATCATTCGTTCCTCTCAGGTCATCCAAAAGGTTGTGAACACCATGGATAAGCAGTTCTTCTTTCAAAAATACGGACTTACTGAACAGAACGTCGAAAAGTACCTGGGCGCGGCGCTCTCGGCCGGCGGTGACTATGCCGACCTCTATTTCGAATACCTGACTACGACTTCTATATCGCTGGACGAGTCAATGGTGAAGTCGGCCTCGCAGGGGATTTCCGCCGGGTGTGGGGTGCGCGTGGTCGCGGGTGAACGGACGGGCTATGCCTATACCGACGACCTGGCGCCGGAAAAGATCCTACATGCGGCCAAGACCGCGGCGCTGATCGCGAGTGGACCAGCGAAGACGCCGATCGTAAACGCCAACGAGCTCAGGAAGAAGGCCGACCTGTATCCGATTACGAGCGGAGTGCTGGGCTCGGACGTCCTGGGCAAGCTCGAACTGGTTAAGCGCTCGGACGAAGCGGCGCGATCCTACGATTCGCGGATCCAGGAAGTGCGCGTCAGCTACGCGGATGAGCTGCGCAAGATCCTCGTTATTGGTTCCGACGGGACGTTCGCCGAAGATGTGCAGCCGCTCTCGCGGATGAGCGTGTTCTGCATTGCAAAGAACGATCTCGGTTCAGCTCGCGGCAGCGCCGGTGGCGGCGGACGCGTCGGAAGCGAATACTTCGAGGGTGAAGCCTCACCGGAACACTTCGCGAAGGAAGCCGCGCGACAAGCCATCATCCAACTCGACGCTCGCGAGGCGCCGGCGGGAGAGATGGAAGTTGTGCTGGGACCGGGATGGCCGGGAATTCTCCTGCACGAAGCCATTGGTCACGGGCTGGAAGCGGACTTCAACCGCAAGAAGACATCGGCGTTTGCCGGATTGATGGGGCAACGCGTGGCGAGCGAGAAATGCACCGTGGTGGACAACGGAACTATGCCGAGCCGTCGCGGATCGCTCAACGTGGACGACGAAGGCAATCCGACAAACAACACCGTGCTGATCGAGAATGGCATTCTTAAGGGCTATCTCACGGACAAACTCTCGGCGCGGCTGATGGGCATGGCGAACACTGGCAACGGACGCCGCGAAAGTTATGAGCACATTCCCATGCCGCGCATGACCAACACCTACATGCTCGCGGGGCAGGACGATCCCGAGGACATCATCAAGAGCGTGAAGTACGGCGTATATGCCGTGAACTTCGGCGGCGGACAGGTGGACATCACGAACGGCAAGTTCGTGTTTGCCGCGAGTGAGGCATACCTGATTGAGAACGGCCAGGTCACGGCGCCGCTCAAGGGCGCGACGCTGATCGGCAATGGGCCCGACGTGCTGACGCGCGTCAGCATGGTTGGCAACGACCTGAAGCTCGATGAAGGCGTGGGTACTTGCGGCAAGGATGGGCAGTCGGTGCCTGTCGGCGTGGGTATTCCTACGTTGAAGGTGGATCGGCTGACGGTCGGAGGCACGGGACGATGAGCACTACGACCCCGGTCCAAAGCGTCTCGACGGTAGACCTGCGCGAACTCTCCGCGGACGTAGTACGCAAGGCGATGAAGGGCGGCGCGACCGCCGCCGAAGTCGTGCTGCGCGACGGGTCGGAGTTCTCGACAACCGTGCGTCTCGGCGAAGTGGAGACGCTGAAGGAATCGGGCTCGCGTTCGATGGGCGTGCGCGTGTTCTTCGGTAAGCGCTCGGCGAGCACCTGGTCGAGCGACTTCTCGCCGCAGGGCATCGACAACATGGTGCGCGGTGCGCTCGATTTGGCGAAGATCACTTCGGAAGACCCGTTCTCGGGGATCCCGGAACCCGAGCAACTTGGGCAGATCACAACCAACCTCGATCTGTATTACGAGGATGTTTACTCGCTTTCGACGGCCGATCGCATTGATTACGCGAAGCGCGCGGAGCGGGCCGCAATGGAAGCCGATCCGCGGATCCAGAACTCCGATGGAGCCAGCTTCGACGCAGCGAATGGCGTGAAGGTACTCGCGAATTCGAATGGCTTCATCGGCGATTACAGCCGCTCGTACTGCTCGGTGTCGGCGGTGCCGATTGCGCAGCAGGAAGGCTCAGCGATGCAGCGCGACTACTGGTTCTCGGTTGCGCGGACGCTGAGCATGCTCGAATCGCCGGAAGACGTGGGCCGCGAAGCGGCGCGCCGTGCGCTGCGAAGGTTGGGCGCGAAGAAGGTGAAGACGGCGCGGGTTCCGATCGTGTTCGATCCGCTGGTGGCTGGGTCACTGCTCGGGCATATCTTCGAAGCGGTGAATGGCGACAGCGTGTATCGTGGCGCGTCGTACCTGGCGGGCAAGCTCAACGAGAAAATTGCCGGCGCCAATGTGACGATCGTCGACGATGGAACGATGGTCGGCGGTTTCGGGTCGAGTCCCTTTGATGCCGAGGGTGTGCCGACGCGACGCACAGTGGTGATTGAGAAGGGCATTTTGAATTCTTACCTGCTCAATACCTACACTGCGAAGAAGTTGAAGCTACAGACGACGGGTAATGCCGCGCGCGGATTGGCGGGCACCCCGGGAATCGGCGCCGGGAACTTCTTTATGGAGCCTGGCACGCGCACGCCGCAGCAGATTTTTGCCGATGTGAAAGACGGTTTCTACGTCACGGAATTCCTTGGCTCCGGCGTGAACCTGGTGACCGGCGATTTTTCGCGGGGCGCCAGCGGCGTGTGGATCCAGAACGGGGAACTCACGTTCCCGGTGGAAGAGGTCACGGTTGCCGGGAATCTGCGCGACATGCTGCACAGCGTGGTGGAGATCGGCAACGATCTCGAATTCCGTGGGTCGGTGGCCTGTCCGACTATGCGGATTGATGGGATGACGGTGGGCGGCGAGTAGGGTACCCCTCCCCCGCGAAACGCGCAAAATCTTCAAAACGCGAGACTTACCTAATCCATCACTCGCAAAATATTCAATCCAAAAGAGTTATAGGCAAAATCTTCAAAACAAACAAGTTGCGGGCGGGAGAAGCCTAAACATAGGCGTCTCCCCCGGCATGACAGCGCCGTTTGAGGTTGTAAAAGAGCCGTGGGAAATTGACGAGGTCAGAGGCGATGGGCACTGAGCCCGAGCCTGCTGACCCTGCTTGGCACATTAGCAAAGGATCACGCGGCGAGTCGGTGACGGATGCACGGGTCGGGCGTGATGGTCGTCACGCGATGTTGTGAGATGCGCCGAAGTGTCGTCCCCTGAAGGGTTCTCGGGAGACCGAGAGAAGCTAGACCGTGCCCGTGTTCCCTCCACTCACGTGGCGGGCTATTTCATTGCGTCGCTACGCGACTGGGGTTGCGGGAGGCGCTTTGGTTTGATGGCCGAGAAGATCAATGGGGAGATAACGTATTGCCAGGTTAGAGCGGCCACGAGCACGGCGGCGCTGATATAGCGGACACGAGTTTCACGGGCTAGCGGGAGTAGGACGAGCGAGGCGATGATCGCGACGGCAGCGACCGATGACGTCGCCACCAGGAAAGCTGGGCGCTTCGGTTTCGAGATCGCAACGACCGGGCTAATCTTGTCGAGTTCGGCGCGGAGGTCGGCGTAGCGATCGGTGTCGCCAGGGATTTGAATATTGCGTCCGCCGCTGGATTGAACTTTGAGTGAATAGGGAAACTCCTCGATGCGGTCGATCTCGCTGGCGCCGATGTTAATGTCGAGCTCGCCGGTTAGGTGGCGGGTGAGGATCCCGTTTTCCAAAGTGAAGTAGATTCCATCACGGCGGCGCTGCAAGCCACGGGCTTGGGCCCTCTGATTCCCCACAGTCATCGTCGCTACGATCACGAGCAGAGTCCAAACCGCAAAAGCAATGGCAAGAACTAGCTCCTTCGTCGACAGAGACCATGCCTCGTTCGTCGCGAGCAGGACGATGGCAGCGACCGGAATGAGAACGAGGGAGAGTAAGAGTACCGTCAACTCTCGAGTTCGGCCCAGCTTCGCTTTACGGGGCACGCTGTAGATTTTCATTGCGCGGTGAATCGCAGCTCAGCTTTCGAGTTCTATACAGCCGCTTGACGCCCCTTTGGTGCTAACGCTTAGGTGCGATGGTTTGGGCAGTGGTCGTAGCATGGCGCCGCGTGAGGAAGTCGGGGGAGTGGAGCCGTTTCGGCAGGTTGATTGCGGCCGGGACGAGAAGAACGAGAATGAGAACGTACAGGTTCGTACGAAGGACTGAGGGGAAGTATGACACGCCTTCGGGCCGCGAATTGACGCGCCAGACGGTCCACTCTTCCCAAATTGTGGTGAGCGAGACGCTCGCGAACAGAGCGATCGAGATGGCAGCGATTTTGACGATCCAATAGACGACGAGTTGACGGGTGTCGATCGCCACCTGCCCGATCAAGAAAAGATAGCAACTCACAAAAAAGGCGGTGGTGAGCAGCGCGGCGGCTCCGCCGCGAGAGCTGGGCGATGGAACGCGGGACTCCGCAATCAAACGTCGTGCGGGAAGCCAGCAAAGGCCGAAGACGATGGGAGCAGCGATCATCCAAATAATCAGGTCGGAGGCACTTCCGATCAACCCAGCGACCAGAATGCCGAGGAAGGTCGTGTAGATGTTCCCGACGAACATTCCCCACGCTGCGCGCCCACTTGGCAGCCGGCGCTCGAAGCGGGTGAAAAGTACGCACTTCACGGCGACTGCTCCGGCAAGCACCCAAAGCGAGTGGAGCCCAAGAGCCGGAACCGTTGTCATGATGAAGGGGATCACAGGTTCGCAGGCCAGGGCAGGCTGGGTTATGAGCAGCATTGTGCCGAGCGTGACGATGCGATGAGCAGCGCTCGATCGCACGATCCTGTGAGCACAAAATCGCCAAATGATGCTGCGCATAAATTAACGAAATCCTAGACTGCGTTGGTTCATCTATACAAACCAATTCTCTTAAGGAGCTCTCATGTCTCTCGCGTATTACAACGTACTGGGCCGCAGTGGATTGAAGGTTTCTCCGCTTTGTTTGGGGACGATGACGTTTGGAACCGAGTGGGGATGGGGATCGGCAGAGGACACGGCGCGACAGATCTTCAATGCGTATCTCGACGCGGGTGGGAATTTTATTGATACCGCCAACGGGTATACCGGCGGGACCAGCGAGACGTTGATCGGGAAGTTCATCAAGGACCGGGGTGATCGCGACAGGATCGTGCTGGCGACGAAGTTTGCGTTTGCGATGGGCGAGGGCGATCCGAATGGGGGCGGGAATGGGCGGAAGAACATTTACGCGGCGGTTGAAGCCTCGCTGCGGCGACTGCAGACGGACTATCTCGATCTCTATTGGGTGCACAACTGGGACCGGTTCACGCCAGTGGAAGAGGTGATGGCGACGCTGACGGGACTGGTGCGCGAGGGGAAGGTGCGGTACATCGGGATGTCGAATTCGCCGGCGTGGTATGTGGCGCGGGCGCAGTCGTTGGCGGAGTTCCACGGGCTGGAGAAGTTCTGCGCTTGGCAACTGGAGTATTCGCTGCTGGAGCGGAACATTGAGCGCGAACACATTCCGGCGGCGCTGGAGTTCGGGATGGGGATTATGCCGTGGAGTCCGATCGCGGGTGGCATGCTGTCGGGAAAATACAAACGCGAAAAGGGTAGCGCGCGTCCGGCGGGCGAGGGGCGGTTGAGCGTGGAATCGGCGTCGGGAAACCCGGCATTCAACAAGCTGTTTACGGAACGCAATTGGAAGATCATTGATGCGCTGCACGAGGTGGCGAAGGAGGTTGGGAAGCCTCCCGCGCAGGTGGCGCTGAACTGGGTGACAAACCGGACGGGCGTGAGTTCCACGATTATCGGCGCGAGCAAGCTGCAACAGTTCCACGACAGTCTAGCGGCCCTGGATTTCGAGTTGCCGGAATCGGCGCGGAAGAAGCTGGATGAGGTGAGCGCGCCAGAGGAGCAGTATCCGTATTTGTTTTTTGGCGAGACGATGCAGGCGGGAGTTACAGGCAAAACGGAGGTAAGGAGGACGAAAGGGCTGTAGCAGCAGCTTGCGATTCAGGTCAACCGCGGGCGATTTCAGGCCATCCCATCTCAGAGTCCCTAAACCAATCTGGAGGGAAAAGTATGGCCACAAATCCCAGGATTCCTGAACATCCGGAAGAGCGGCGTGGACCGCGGCTGGTGCCGAAAGCCGAGCCGCCGACGAGTGCCTTTCCGGGCGTGGTGCTGGCGATCATAACGGCGCTACTGCTGCTGGCGGCAGTGATGTACTTCATGCCGCGAGCACCGAAAAGCGGTGAGGCGATTTCGTCTACGGCGGCGCAGCCAGGGCCGGAAGATATCCAGCTTTCCGGGCTGCATATGACCGAGGCGCCAAATGGCGGGGCGCTGAACTTCGACGGCAATGTGGTGAATAACGGCAACGAGGTCATCAACGGGTTAATGGCGGCCGTGACTTTTACGCTGGCCGACGGCCGGACAGCGGTGGTGAACGCGCCGGTGATGCTGGTGGATATCAAAGCGGGCGCGAAGAACACCGATGCGACGACGGGAGATACGAAGAGTCCGGTGAATGAGCCGCTGAAGGCGGGCGAGCAGCGGACGGCGCGGATCACGGTGGATGCGGTGCCGCAGGGGTGGAACCATCAGATGCCGGAAGTGCGGGTGGTTACGACTACCGGGACGACGAAGTAAATACCTTGTTGACAGCGGTTTCGCGAGGATAGGGGTGCTTCGACTCCGTTTCGCTTCGCGAAACTCCGCTCAGCATGACAGGGTTAAAAAACTGCGAGAAGTGAAAAAGGAGTGGCTCGGGGCCACTCCTTTTTTGTTGGTGAAATGTTAGCGGTGGTTGGAGGCTTTCACCACCGGGGTTACGGCGGTCGCGGCCAGGCGGATGTCGGCTTTGTTATGGGCCTCGATCTCGTTCTTCGAACTGCGGCCACTCAGGTTCAAGCCGACGACTCCGACAATGATCAGGACGATCGAGAAGACCTTCAGGGCATTGGCGGGTTCGTGGAACAGGACCATGCCGAGCAGGGCCACTGCGACCGTGCCGAGGGCCGACCAGATGGCGTAGACCGCGCCTACTTCAAGTTCTTTCAGGACGCGGGCCAACGGCGCCAGGCTGAGGGCGTAGAGCACAAGCATGCCCACCGTCGGGCCGAAGCGGGTGAAACCGTCGGAATACTTCATCAGGATCGTTGCTGCGACTTCAAGAGCGATTGCTAAAAACAACCATAGCCAGCACATAAAGGCTGCCTTCTGGTACGAGCTAAGGGAATGGAAAGACCTCGCCCGGGCTACGCTGACGTGTGTTCGTACCGTGAGGCCACGTCGTACGGCCGGGGAGTATGGCGGATCAAAGCTCGAGCCGAAGGCACCCTAATGGTCGGGTAAGGAGTACAGGGCGGGGTTTAAATCCGGGGTAAGCCAAACATGCGGAATGTGCGATTTCATAAAGGCCTCGCAGTACCTATTCTACTCGGATGCGAGTAGATGCGCCAACGGTGGCCTTGTTACAGGAGCATTAATATCAATAAGTTACGGGCAATCAGAGGCTTAGGCGGGCCCCGGGATAAAGACAAACTGCACCATTTCTGGTGCAGTCCACGGGCTTTCAATGACTTAAGAGCCTAGTGCTTGGCGGCCGTTTTTTCCGTCGGAACCGGGTCAGCTTCTTTGAGCATGTTGTCGATCAGGGTGTAAAGCTGGGTGCGATCGACGACTTCGACGAACGGGGTGCCGCGCGAGGTGTTGCTGACGACGTAGAGCGTGGGGGTGTGGACGATTCCAACGCGCTGGCCGAGGTCGTAGTCGGCCTTGACCTTGGCGGTGAGGGATCCGCTGGGGTCGACGAAGGTCGGGAAGGTCAGCTTGTGCTCGGTGGCGAAGGCTTCGCTCTTGGAGCGGAGATTGTCAGGCGTGATCTCGTTCTGGTGCGAGAAGCAGTAGAGCCGGTATTGGTCGCCGATTTCCTTGGACTTGGCGTCGAACCAGCGCGCGTTGACGGCGGCGTCGAAGGACCAGTTGTGCTGGGGCAGCGGGAAGTCGTACTGCACGAGCGGGATCTTGTAGGTCTTGGCGGCCTCGTGGACGAGCGGCGCGGCGCGGGCGCAGTCGGGACACTGGAGGTCTTCGAAGACGATGATGGCGACTTTGGCGCCCTTGGGCGGCTTGAGGGCGGAGGTGTCGCCGGCCAGGGCGAAGGCGGTGGCCAGGGCCAGGAAGAGAGCGAGATGGGAAAGGCGGGAAAGCATGACGGATTTATGTTACCCGAAAGAAGGTTAGACGGGTTGGATCACCGGAGGTCGTTTTGGTGGATCGCTTTGCTCCTGGGCAGGAGGGAGGGTAGCAGTGGTGGGAGAGACTTTTGGCGATCGTGACGACTTATGCGGCGTCGGGATTGCCACGTCGCTACGCTCCTCGCAATGACAGAACGCGGTTCTGTGATGCAGGTCATTTGAGGCGGCTCTGGTGGTGTAGTAGTATTTTTCGGCTGTAGCAAGCTCTCCGGACGCGCGAGTCCTGCGCGCCCGCCTTTCGCCTCATTGGCACACCTTGGGGTCTGAAGCGCTCAGTGTATCGAGCGTCCGAGGTGTGAGCGTCCGAGCTTGACACGCGCCGAAGTTGACGACGCGCGGTTCGCGGAAGGCTCATCCTAAGGAGTTATTCGTGAAGAGCTACGAAGGCGCAAATATCCGAAACGTGGCCTTAGTGGGCCACTCGCATTCCGGCAAAACCTCGTTGGCTTCGGCCATGCTGTACACCGCGGGCGCCACGCCCAAGCTGTTGCGCGTGGACGAAGGCAACACCGTCACCGATTACGAAGAAGAAGAAGTGGCGCGGTTGATGACGCTGTCGGCGGCTCCTGCCTATTGCGAGTGGCACAACTGCAAGATCAACCTGATTGATACCCCCGGATTTAACCTGTTCATCCACGAAGCCGAAATGATTTTGCCGGTGGTGGATGCGGCGATGGTGGTGGTGGACGCGGTGAGCGGCGTCCAGGTAGTGACCCAGAAGATTTGGCAGTATTGCGAAGATTTAGCAATGCCGAGAACGGTTGTCTGCACGCGCATGGACCGCGAGCGCGCGGACTTCACGCGGGTGATGGATTCGCTGACGGCGGCGTTCGGGCGGACCGTGGTTCCGGTGCAGTTGCCGGTGGGCGCGGAGAAGAGCTTTACCGGCGTGATCGACCTGGTGAAGATGAAGGCCTACACCTACGACATGGGCGGCAACGGCAGAGCCAAGGTCGGCGAGATCCCAGCGAACATGGCCGAAGAAGCGAAAGCGGCGCATGAGCGACTGGTGGAACTGGTGGCCGAGGGCGACGATGTGTTGATGGAAGAGTTCTTTTCGACGGGCACGATCGGCGAAGAGCACATCGTGAGCGGCATTCATAATGCGATTCGCGACGACAAGATCTTCCCGGTGCTGTTTGCTTCTGGCCTTGGCAACATGGGCACGGATGAAGTGTTGGACTTCATCGCGGATTACATGCCGACCGCGGTTGAAAAGAAGACGGTGAAAGGCGAAGCGACACCGAACAACGGTGCTCCTCCGGAGCGGAAGATTGCCGACAGCGAACCGGCGTCGGCGTATGTGTTTAAGACGGTGAACGATCCGTTCGCGGGGCGCATTTCGTTATTCAAAGTTTTCTCGGGTGTGGTGAAGAACGATGCGACGCTGCAGAACTTCACGCGCAACAGCTCGGAAAAGCTGGCGCACATTTCGGCGATCCAGGGTAAGGCGCTGACGCAGGTCAACGATCTGCACGCGGGCGACATTGGCGCGGTAGCGAAACTGCGCGAGACCCTTACGGGCGACACGCTAGGCGACAAGGCTGCACCGATCCAATATCCGATGGTGAAATTCGCCGAGCCGGCGATCACCTATGCCATCGAGCCGAAGACCCGTGCCGACGAAGACAAGCTGTCGAACGGTATCCACAAGATGATGGAAGAAGACGCTCTGCTGCGCTTTTTCCGTGATCCACAGACCAAGGAATTCCTGGTTGCCGGCACCGGACAACAACACATCGAAGTAGTGGTTTCGAAGCTGAAGAAGCGCTACCACACCGAGGTCATCCTGAAGGCTCCGAAGGTGCCGTACCGCGAGACGATTCGCGGCAAGGCCGATGTGCAGGGACGCCACAAGAAGCAGTCGGGCGGCCACGGCCAGTTTGGTGATTGCAAGATCAAGATGGAGCCACTGCCGCGCGGTGGGAACTTTGAGTTCGTGAACGACATCTTCGGTGGCTCGATTCCGAAGAACTTCATTCCAGCAGTGGAAAAGGGCATCGTAGAAGCGGCGGCTCGCGGATACCTTGCCGGCTTCCCGGTGGTGGACTTCCGCGTGATTCTCTACGACGGCAGCTACCATGACGTGGACTCGAACGAAATGTCGTTTAAGACCGCAGGACGTATCGCCTTCCGCAAGGCAATGGAAACCGCGAAGCCGACGCTGCTTGAGCCGATTATGAACGTGGAGATCACGGCGCCGGACGAGTTTGCGGGCGGCATTATGGGCGACCTCAATTCGCGGCGCGGGCGTATCCAGGGCATGGACAACAAGGCCGGCAGCACAGTAGTGAAAGCCGAGGTGCCGATGGCCGAGATGCTGACGTACGGAACTGACCTGACGTCGATGACACAGGGACGCGGCAGCTTCACGATGGAGATGAACCATTACGATATCGTGCCGTCGGCGATCCAGGAGAAGGTCGTGGCGCAAGCTAAGGCTGAGCGGGGCGAGGTGGTGGAAGAAGAAGAGTAGTGGGTTATTAGTTTCGATACAGAAGGGCACCGCATGGTGCCCTTCTGTGTTTCATAAACTTTCCCGGAAAGTCGCCGATTTCAGAGTCAGGCAGTTTTGTCATGGCGCACACGATTGATATTCGGGAGGAGTTTGGTTTGCTTCACATCCGTTACGATGGCGAGCTTACGGATGCGGGGCTACTGGAAGGGTTCGCAGAAGACTTGGAGGCAATGAAACGCCACGCGGTGCGAAATGTGATCGTTGATTTGGGATGCATTTCCAGTTTATCGGTAAAGTCTCAAACCAACCTCCGGCTTGCCGGGAGCGGCGCGTTTCCGAAAGGTACGCGTCTCGTTTTTGTGGCACCATGCGACGTGCAGTTTGGCATGGCGCGGATGTTTGAACTCGCGGCGGAGGCGGCTCTTTCCGGAGAGATCTTCGTGGTCCGGAGTGTGGCGGAGGCCTATGCCGAACTAGGCATTCCTGAGGAAGGATAGGGAGTTACTTTGGGAATCGAAGGGCACCGCGCGGTGCCCTTTCCTTTTGGGCGTGGGTGCGAGAAGATGTCGTACCTTCCTTGATGTGGAGCAATGATGGAGACGGCGTTTGCATTCGACTCGCGTACGGAAGTGCTGAAAGTGACGCTGGTCGGCAGGGTCGATTCTGCGCCATTGCTGGTGCTGATGGGGACGTTACGTCGTCTTGGAGAGCAACTTCGACCGCGAGCGGTTGTCTATGATTGCTCGGCCATCGAGAGCGTCGATTTCGACAGCTCTTTCGTTACGTCCCTGGCTGGACTGCGACCGGTCTTCGAAAGCGATGTACTTGGCGTGATCCTGGCGCCGCACGAATATATCTTCGGTATAGCGCGTATGTACCAGGGAATGACCGCCGGCAAGCGGCCCAACGTTCATGTGGTGAAAAGCTGGCCGGAAGTGTTGAATGCGCTTGGACTGAGCGCCCCACCGCGTTACGCGGACGTGCCCGTCGCGTAAGCGTTCCTCTAAGTTACAGCCTGTAAAACTTCATCCGTTGTTGTGACCGTTGCAAACTCATTGTGCAGAGCTGCGAGTTCACTCTCGTGCACCTGTGCTGCGGGAATTGTGCGGCCGTCGCGGGTTTTGCGGTCGTGACAGGCGCAGGCGTCGTCCACCAGGTAGATGGTGAAACCCATGTCGGCACCCATGCGCGTGGTGGTGGAGACGCAGTGGTCGGTGGTGAGGCCACAGACGACGAGAGTGTCCTGGGCGGCGGCACGAAGGGTGCGCTCGAGCGGGGTGTTGATCCACGCGGAGTGAACCGTCTTCTGGAAGACGCGTTCGCCTTTGGGCGCGACCAGAGGATGGATGGCGTTGCCGGGCTCACTACTGCGCAGTGGGGAGTTCGGTTCCTGTGACATGTGCTGGATGAAAATGACCGGTCGCCCAGCCTCGCGGAAAGCTTCCAACATGCGGGCGATGTTCTTCTCGGCGTCGGGATTGTTACGCGGTCCCCAGTGGGCTTCGTCCTCGAAGCCGGATTGGACGTCAACGATGAGGAGGACGGCGTGGCGAGGGAGGTTCATGGTGGCTCCTGTAACACTACTTGTAATGCGTCATGAAGAGAATTTTTCCATCTGACTTTGAGATACGCACGACGGCGGTACCTCCCTCACAGGAAAGGGTCTTTTTTCCAGGCAGGTCGTGAGCGGGTGGTGGCGCGCAATTCAAAGTTCCTCGGACGATCCAAGTGCCTTGCTCGAGTTCTGCCCGCAGCGGCAGTTCCGAGGAGATCTGCTTCTCTCCATAGACGGGCACGAGGACAGCATTAGCGATCTTGATTGCAGTCGTAGCATCGGGAACGAACCCTGACGCGGGTATGAACCCACTGGTCTTATCTTGGCCGTTAACGATCGGGGACAATAACAAGAAAGGCAAGATCCAACGGAATTTCATAGTCTGTGGACTATCCCTTCGCTGAGCATCTCCGGCACCGTCACAAACTCATACCCCTCGTCCTTATACCGCCGGATCAAATTGTCCGTCGCTTTGACGGTCCAGTTGCGATCGGCGCCGAAGAATTTGTGACCTCCATCGTGGAGGAGGATGACATCGCCGCCGCGAATCTGGCGGGCGGCGTGCGCCTCGATTTTCTCGTTGGAAGTAGCGCTCCAGTCGTAACAGGTCACATTCCACATGACGGCGGTCATGCCCATCGAACTCGCGGTCTGGATTACGCCAGGGCGACGGCCACCGAAGGGCGGACGGAAAAGCGTGGGCTTCTGGCCGCAGGCATCGAAGATCTCCTGCGAGGTCTTTCCGAGTTGTGAGCGCAACGAATGCGGCGTGGAGAAGATGAGGTTGGGGTGGTCCCACGTGTGATTGCCGATGGCGTGGCCGAGGACTACCTGGCGTCGGACGAGATCGGGGCGTTGGCGGACATAACGGCCGATGAGGAAGAAGGTGGCCTTGACGTCATGTATATCCAAAACATTGAGGATGCTTTCGGTATATGGATCGTTGGGGCCGTCATCGTAGGTGAGTGCGAGTTTTTTTGTGCCCTTCGGCAGGCCGACGAAGTTGCGGCCATAGAGCTGCGAGGTCGGACCCATGGTGTGGTATCCGGCGGCGCTCGCGAGGCCGAGCGCTCCTAATCCGATGAATGGAGCCAGCATCAGCTTTGATTTTATCGAGGTTTGCGGGGCTGAGGAAAACTTCCGGAGCGGCACATTGCCACGTCGCGGCTGCGGGTTTATTCTGCGCACTACTATTTAATCCATGGCGAAGCTTTTCGAACCTCCCCGGTATATCGCAGTCGAAGGTCCCATCCGTGTCGGTAAGAGCACGCTGGCGAAGGTTGTCGCGGAGACTCTGCGCGCGCAGCGCATTTCGGAGCCCGAGGACAATAAGTTCCTCCGCTCTTTTTATGAGGGCGAACGGGGCGCAGCCTTCCAGGCGCAGATGGCTTTTCTTATTAAGCGCTACGAGCAGTTGCGGGCGCTCGCCCTGCCGAAGAACCCGAACAAAGTCATCGTCTCGGACTACATTTTCGAGAAGGACAAGATTTTTGCCTCGTTGAACCTCGACGATATGGAGTTCGATGTTTATGACCGCTACTACAAACTCTTTCACCAGGAGATTCCGGTTCCCGACCTGGTAATTTATCTGCAGGCCTCGACCGAGGTGCTGAAGAAGCGGCTGAAAAAGAAAAATGCGCCGGGCGAGGTCAAGGTGAGTGAGGAGTACATCGAGGCCGTGAACCAGGCGTACGAGCACTTCTTCTTTCACTACTCGGCGTCGGACCTGCTGATCGTGAATACCTCCGACATTGATTTTGTGGAGCGGAGCGAGGACCTGCAGGCGCTGCTCCGGCGGGTCTCGGAACCCATTCGCGGAACACAATATTTCCTGCCGCTCGGGCAGGACGCGGCGAACGCGGATTAAGGCAAAAATTTACAGAGCAGGTTGCGCGGAGATACGTGGTTTGCCCTGAAGGATTGTTGAACAACACCCACAGTGTGGCGTGGGGTTCCACATTTCTGCGCAGAGTAGCCGAATCTTTCGGCAGGTGGGACGAATTCAGCAATTTCGCCCTGAGTAGCTGCGGCAAGTGAATTGCAACGTCCGGTACATACGCCGACATCTCAAACGAAGTGAGTTCTCGGCAAAAAAGGTTCCCCATGCCCCGCCACTCGTCGCTTCGCCTGCTGCTTGCCAGCTTGTGTCTCCTCGTGTCTTTCACTTTGCCGGCCCTCGCCCAGGGCATTGATCTGCCACTCAGCTTCGAGCCCAATCTTGGGCAATCCGATCCGGCGGTGCGCTTCTTGTCGCATGGAAAGGGATACGGAATCTATTTGTCGCAGAACACGACAGTTCTGCAGATGGGTTCCGACCGGCTCGCGTTACAAGTCGCGGGCGGGCAAGCTCCCAGCGCAATCCGTGGCGAAGAGCCATTGACGGGCAAAGTGAATTACCTGCGTGGCGCCGATCGTTCGAGTTGGCTGCGAGGGGTTCCGACCTATGCGCGGGTGAGGATGAGCTCGGTGTATCCGGGCGTGGACCTGGTTTACTACGGCAACCATCGCCAGCTGGAATACGACTTCGTGGTGCACCCCGACGCGGATGCAAAGCAGATTGGGTTTGCGGCGAAGGACGCTGAGCTTCGGCTGAACCGCGATGGTCAGCTCACGATGACAGCGGGCGCTGCCGAAGTGCATTGGCATGCGCCGGTGGCTTACCAGGAGATTGACGGCAAACGCCACGCGGTAGAGGCGAAATATGAAATTGCGGGTTCGATGATCCGGTTTCACGTCGGTGCGTATGACCATTCGCACGATCTCGTGATTGACCCGGTGATGGTTTATTCAACGTACGTCGGCGGCAACGGTGGTGAGACGGGCGATGTTGGCAACGCAATCGCGGTGGATGCGGCGGGGAACGCCTACATCGCAGGAGTGGCGTCATCTACCAATTTTCCAGTGACGAGCGAGGCGATGCAGCCGTCGTCGCGTGGGAATGACGATGCCTTCGTGGCGAAGATCAATCCGCAGGGCACGGGCTACGTGTATGCCACTTATCTTGGAGGCGGCGGACAGGACATTGCCTGGGGGATCGCGATTGATGGCGCAGGCAACGCGTACGTCACGGGGCAAACTGGTTCCGGACTGCATGGACAGGCGGCGTTTCCGACGACAGCGGGCGCTTATCAGCGCACGCAAAATGCAAATGTGCTGAACAACAGTGTGTTCGTTGCAAAGCTCAGCGCGGATGGCACCGACCTGCTCTACTCGACGTATCTGACTGGCACGAACGATTCTACGGCGTCGGGAATTGCGGTGGACGGCGGGGGAAATGCTTATGTGCTCACGAACACCGCGGGCGGATTCCCGGTATCAGGCGCCGCATATCAGAAGACGGCAGGCACAGACCAGTGTCCGTACGAACAGTTTGCTGACGGCCAGGCACAAGTGGTCACGAAAGTAAATGCGACGGGATCGGCGCTGGTGTACTCGACGTATGTCGGCCACGGATGCGATTACGGTGCGGGCATCGCGGTGAACACCGCGGGCGAAGCTTACATTGTGGGGCATACGCAGGACAGCGCTTATCCGGTAACAAGCGGTGAGGTGGGATCGACGTTCGGCGGTGTGGTAGATGGATTCGTGACGCGCCTCAACGCGAGCGGAAGTGGGATCGTGTATTCCACGTTCCTTGGCGGTTCTCTAGCTGATTTTGCGAACGCGGTCGCGCTGGATTCTTCGGGATATGCGTACATCGCGGGTGGCACGGATGGCGACTTTCCCACGACTTCGAGCGCGTATCAGACAACGGCGAGCAACAACGGCTACCGCAAGGGATTCGTCACGAAGCTTAGTCCGATGGGCAAGGCGCTGATTTATTCGACGTACATTCGCGGCGCGGCAAATGTGTCGTTCAGTTCGATTGCTGTGGACAAGAGCCACTATGCGCACGTTACTGGCTATTCGGATGGGAGCCAATATCCGGCGACGAGCACGGCCGTGCAGGGCACGTGCCACCAGGGACCGAGTGGCTGCCTGACGCAGGCGGTGGTGACGAAGGTGAACGCGACGGGCTCGGGATTGTTGTATTCGAGCTACTTCGGCGCGAGCGACGCCAGCAATAACTACTTCCCGGGGAACATAGGCAATGGCATCGCCGTGGACAACAACGGCGGGTTCTACATCACGGGGCGCACCAGCGCGGGGCTGAAGACGACCAGCAGCGCGGCGGAACCGAGTTATCGTTCGAACAGCAACAGCACGGATGCGTTCGTGGCGAAGTTCAACGTGTATGGAACGTCTTCGGCTACCAAGGTGATCGTGCTCTTGCCTTTGGACGGATCGCTAGTGACGGCAAAGGCCGGCGTCAGCGCAACGGCTCTCGGGAGTTCCAGCCCGGTGGCGTACATGCAGGTGTACGTGGATGGCGTGAGAAAGGCGCAGGTTTCCGGCAGCACGATCCTAACCGTCGTTTCGCTGGGGACGGGCCAACACCGGATTACAGCGCAGGCGATCAACAAAGACAGCTCGATTGCGAAGAGCACGGTGTACGTCACCGCTAAGTAGTATTTGCCGGCGACCTCTCGCGATTTAGTCTCTTTCGCGAATCCTGCCGGGGTTCGCAGTCATCTGAGCCAGTAAGCCTGTTGTAGCGGAGAGCCAGCGGGAGTAGACTCCTCTTGGCCCATTCCAAAGACGGGCCCATCAGGTGGTATCCGCAGATGCGGAACTGCACTGGAGGCACAATGAGCATTGCCACGGGCGACTTCCGTTCTAAAGTCACGTCGTCGACACTTCTCGACAAGAAATCCAAGCACGATCCAATTACTTGCCTGACCGCCTACGACTACTCCACTGCGCGCCTGGTGGATGAAGCCGGGATTGACATGATCCTGGTGGGCGATTCGCTTGCCCAGACCATGCTGGGCTACGAGAACACGCTGCCGGTCACCATGGACGAGATGCTGCACCACACGCGGGCAGTTCGACGCGCGGTGCGTCATGCGTTCCTGATCGCAGATATGCCGTATGCGTCGTACCACGTTGGTGGGCGCGAATCGGTGCGCAACGCAGCACGCTTCATCAAGGAAGGCGGCGCGGAGGCGGTGAAGATCGAAGGCGGCGAGAACCGCGCTGCTTTGATCGATCGGCTGCTGGACGCGGAAGTTCCGGTGGTTGGGCACATTGGCCTGACACCGCAGTCGGTGCATCGCATGGGCGGCTATAAGGTGCAGGGCAAAACGATTCGGGACATCGAGCAACTCATGCGCGATGCAACGGCGCTTGATCGTGCCGGCGTTGTCGCGCTGGTGCTCGAGGGTATTCCGCGCGAAGTAGCGGCGATGATCACAGCTGAGGTCGAGACGCCAACGATTGGCATTGGCGCAGGGCCGGATTGCGACGGCCAGGTGCTGGTGTTTCACGACATCCTGAACCTGACGTTTGCACCTCCGGCTAAGTTCGTGCGTCGCTACGCGGATGCAGCGGAATTGATTACTGGCGCAGTGAAAGCGTTTCGCGACGACGTGAAGACGGGCAGCTATCCCAGCGATGACGAGTCGTATCACCTGCCGAAAGAAGCGCAGGCGACGCTGGAGATGGTGCAGAATCGCAAGCACGCAATGCGGAAGTAGCAGCATCGTTCGGAAATTCGAGTGCCCCATTCTGGCGGGTTCGTCCGTAGAGTGGGGCATTTTGCTTTACCCTATATATCCATGCGCATTGCCGCACTCTTACTGCTTTGTTCGACCCTCGCGTTTCCGCAGGCTGCGAAAACTCCCGCCACTCCGCCAACGAAGAAGCCGAGCGCGGGGCCGACCAAGCCGGGGATGTCGTATTTCTGCAACCAGGACCTCGGCTATTGTTTCGACTTTCCGTTAAGTTGGAAGATGCTCGGGCAGGTCTATGAAGGCTACGGGGCGGTGGTTGCACCGCAGCAGGCGGGCGACCAGGCAACTTGGGCGAACGTAACGGTGGCGGCAGTCGAGATCCCAACCGAAGAGGGCAAGAACCCGCCAACGGTGGAAGACCTGGTGACCACACTCGTCGGGAAAATGGCGCAGCAGACCGAAGCGATGGAAACGGCGCGCCGTTCGGAAGAGATATTGGCAGGACGTTCCGCGCAATTGATCGAGGTCCGCTATAACGAAAACAGCCAGCGCTGGAACGAGACCATCGTTGCGATGGACGGCGGCGATGGCATGTTCTACACCATCGTGTATAAAGCGCTTGCCGCGGACGCACCAAAGTACCAGAAGCAGGTCGAGGAGATCCTGAAGAGCTTCCGTATCAAGGAGTAGGTCTCAACGCAAACGGCGCAATTCGCATCCAACTAAGTTGCGCTGCTCCAAAAAAATGGGACGATACGTGAGACTACGCAAGCTGCTCGGCATTTTCATTTTTCTCTGTTCCACTGCATTCGCTCAGAACGTTCGCATCGCTCAATTGAGCGATTTGCATCTTGGACTCGCGCGCGCACCGCAAGCGGCCGATAACCTTCGGCACGCGGTGCAAATGATCAATGACCGCGGAGTGGACGCGGTCGTGGTCACCGGGGACATCGGCGAAAAACCCAGCGACTGGGATGAGGCCCGCGAAATCCTCGGCCGTCTCAAAGCACCGGTGTACTACATTCCCGGCAATCACGATATTCATGCAAACGACTTCGATCGTTATCGCAGAGTGTTTGGCGACGACTTCTACACAGTGCGTGTGAAAAACGTTGTCATCTACGGGCTCGACTCTGAAGTGTTTGGCAATTACGACAACTACGACGCGGCAAAGGCCTCGGTCCCGGCACCCGGCGACGAAGCACGCGAAGCAAAAGCAAAGATGATGCGTTGGCTGGAAGAGTCCGCGGGAAGACCACCTTCCGATCGGGATAAAGACAAAAATGACCGCGACAAAGACAAGCGGAAAGGCGAGAAACGGGATCACGACAGCGACGGCGACGACCACTTGGTCGTGATCGGCATGCAGCACATCCCGATTGCGCGGAACGGCAATTTTCCGCCCGATGCGCGGGCTTACTGGTTCATCCCGGAAGCCGATCGCCAGCGGGAATGCGAGTTGCTGAAGCGGCTCGGCATTCATGACATGCTGGTCGGACACTGGCACCACCACGATGAATACGAGTACTGCGGCATTCGGTGGCACGTGGCTTCGGCGACGAGCTGGCTGACGTGGGGAGGAGAGCTGGGATTCGACATCTTTACCGTTGCTCCCAACGGTGAATTGAAGGACGAATTTGTGCCGCTTGGAAAATAAGTTTCTTGTTACATCCACAAGAAAATCCCGTTTTGTGTTCTCTGATCTTCTGCGACGCTGTGGGGAAGCAATGTCCCGCGATACACTGAATTCATGCGCGTCGTCCGCACGATTGCCGAGATGCAAGCCATCTGTCGAACTCTGCACCGGGAAGGTAAAAGCATAGGCCTGGTACCCACGATGGGTGCTCTGCATGCAGGGCATATTTCTCTTGTCCGCACCGCGCGCACGCAGAATGACAGTGTCGTGGTCTCGATCTTCGTGAACCCCATCCAGTTCGGACCCAATGAAGACCTCGCGAAATATCCGCGGACGTTCGAACAGGATTGCGCGCAACTCGATCATGAGGGCGTGGATTTCGTGTTCTCTCCTGGTGTGGAGGAGATGTACCCGGAAGGCACGGCGACATTCGTTCATGTCGATGGATTAAGCGAAAAGCTCGACGGGCGTTCGCGACCGGGGCACTTCAAGGGCGTGACGACGGTGGTCTCGAAGCTCTTCCACATCATCCCGGCGGACCATGCTTACTTCGGGCAGAAGGATGCTGCGCAAGTGGCGGTCATCCGCAAGATGGTGCGCGACCAGAACTTCGACATTGATCTCATGATTTGCCCGATCGTGCGCGAGAAAGATGGGCTCGCGCTCAGCTCGCGCAATGCTTATCTGGATCCAACGC
Source organism: Candidatus Koribacter versatilis Ellin345 (assembly GCF_000014005.1). Lineage (GTDB taxonomy): Bacteria > Acidobacteriota > Terriglobia > Terriglobales > Acidobacteriaceae > Korobacter > Korobacter versatilis_A. Next base: position 5,607,010 of record NC_008009.1, on the reverse strand, counting down.
AGCGTCAACAGGCACTGGTTCTGCACCGCGCTCTCATGCGCGTACAGATGCTCGCCGACACCGGGCACACCGATGCCTACTATCTCGCGGAGGCGGGACGCGCGGTCATCGCGGAAGAACCGGGAGCGAAGCTGGACTATCTCGAAATCGTCGATCCCAACACGCTGGAGCCGATCACCGAGATCGGCAAGGGCGCGCTGGTGGCGGTGGCAGCGCAGATCGGCAACACGCGGCTGATTGACAATCTTGTGCTGCAAGCGGCAGGTAACGCTCGGGGGCCGAGGACGTCGTAGCCGCTATCTTGCCGGCGAGCCGGGATGATCGGCGAGAAAAAGCCGTTCCGCGCGCGCATCGACGCGCCACTGCACCCAGAACATCAGCGCAAGGATAAACACGCCGAGCGCTCGAACCGACCACAAATGTGCCGGAATGATGCCATAAGTCACGGAGGCCACCGCGATTACGGGTCGGATTGCGGTCATGGGGCCAAAGATCATGACGCTGGTGGCGCTGCGGATGTCCGTCGAGGGAATCCAGCGAACCAGGAACGACGCGAAAATCACGATGGCGTATGGGACCAGAACCCACAGCATTCGCTGGGCGGCACCAACCAGGTCCAGGGCGAGGGCGGCACGCTCGGTGGTGAGACGCCATGTTGCGAACAATGCCAGACCCGAGATCGCCGACGCAATCTGTGCGAGGAAAGCCCCGTACAACATGCCGTCGACGTAGTAACGCCGTTTGTGGATGAGCGAGCTGCGTCCAGCGCCGGAGCGGATGCCGCAGAGTGTACCGTCGGTGGTGGCGAGCACGTAGAGCGCGACGAGGATCACCGCAGCTCCCCCATGCGCCCGGCTCGCACGCCGAGCGCATGCAGAAATGGCTCGCGCAACTCGGGTCGAAAGCCGACAAGGGTGTGAAAGACGCGCGGCAGCGGCGTCGACCAGATCTTCTGGCCATACATTCCAATGAGAAAGTTCGACGTGCCCGCCCGCGCGGCAGAGGTCAGCTCACTTGCGGTATACGCGCGAACGGCGGAGAGCACGCCATCGTGTCTAGCTAGCGCGGTGCGCATACGGAGCCAGTGCCAGAAGCGCGAGCCGATCGGCGCAAGCGGACCGGGTTGGAAGTCGAAGTGAAAGAAAGCCTGTGACTCCGGCTGCTCATGCTGCGCGAAGAAGGAGCGGAGCGCGTCGCCGCGGAAGTGATGCACCACGCCGGTGGTAACAAAAATGTGCCCGGGTTCGGGGAGACGAAATGCGTCTGCGAGCACGAAGCGGCAGGGTAGATTTTCGGCTGACGCGAGCCTTCGGGCTTCCGCGATTAGCTCTGGGTTGAAATCGGCGCCAATGAGTTCGACATCCGGGCCGAAGTCACCACGCGCGGCAAGCCATCGGATCGCGAAGCCCGTGCCGCAGCCGACATCGACAACGCGATAGGGAGGCGGACGGCGCTCGCGCAACACGCGCAGCATTGGCCCGATCAACTCCCGCAAGCGACGCCCGTGCTGAAACTCTTCGGCGAGCCACTGCATCTCGGTGTGGACACGGACGAGAAGTCTGTCCACATAGTCGGGATCCAACGCGCCATCGCGCTCGGGGATCCGTTGCACAACACGCGCCGCCGAGTGGTTTCCCGACGCGAGGAAAGCAGCGATAGCGGCCTGCTTCGATACAGGACGGCGTGTCATCGTCTGCGGATCTATGTCGAGAATGACGTCCGAGACTTCCGGATCGGTGGTCCGCATATGGGCGCGAGTTTAGCAGGAAGCGCTAGGTGGTCTCGCGAGAAGTTCCGCACAGGTTTCGGGAACTGTACGTTTACTTGAGAGGGTCAATCATTTACCCTTCGGCCAAAGTTCATCCGAGCCCAAACATGGTCCGATCTCTCGTTACGATCCTCGCTACAGTGTTGTCGATAACCATACTCTTCGCGCAGCAGCAACCCGCCGATCGCATCTATCGGCATGGTGTGGTTTTTACGGCGGATGGGCAACAGACCGCCGCAGAAGCTGTGGCCGTGCGCGAAGGGCGCATTGTTTATGTAGGCGGCAATGCGGGCGTCGAGCCATTCGTCGGGAAGAATACAAAGGTCACGGACCTGCATGGCGGTTTCCTGATGCCGGGCCTTGTAGACGGCCACATGCATCCGTTGGAAGCCGGCCTGAAGCTGCAGAAGTGCAGCCTGAATTACGAACCGATTACCGTCGAGGAGATGCAGAAGCGCATCCAAGCCTGTCTCGACAAGACGAAGAACGAAGAACCCGACACATGGCTGGAGGTGGTGAGCTGGTTTCAAGAGGGCATGGTTCCTGCCGGCGTGAAGACCAGTCGCGCCACGCTGGATGCGCTCAAGACCAAGCGGCCGATCTTTGTTCTCTCGTCATTTGGTCACACGGCGCTCGCGAACAGCCGCGCACTGGCGCTGGCGAAGATCACGAAAGAAACGGCCGATCCGTTGGGCGGCAAGATTTGGCACGATGCTAACGGGAATCCGACTGGCTTGCTGGAAGATGCTGCGCAGGAGTTCTGTTCCAAACTCTTGCCTAAGCCGACGGCGCAAGACGACCTCGCCGCCGCAAAGCTTGCGCTGAAGGCGATGAACGCACAGGGAGTAACGACGTTTCTGGATGCCGACACTCCTGAAGGGAGTATGGTTGCGTTCACCGAACTTCAAAAGAGCGGCAAGCTGACCGCACGTGGGCACTTCGCGCCGCAAATCGCGCCGGAAGAAGCGGGTGATCCTGCAAAGGCTGTGGCGAAGATCGTTGCCTACGCGAAGAACTATGACCAGGGGGCTCCGAAAGTAAGCCCCGGCATCACCGTGCGCAACGCGAAGCTTTATTTGGATGGCGTAATTGCTGCGCCAGCACTAACCGGCAATATGCTCGAACCATACAGGGTGAATGCCGGTACCGAACAGGCTCCGAACTGGGTGCCGGGAAAGAGCCGCGGGCCGGATGTGTACTTCCAGGCGAAGCCGTTGGCGGAAATTCTTACCGGACTGGCGCGCGCCGGAATTGATCCTCACATGCACGTGGACGGCGATGGCGCCGTAAACGCTGCGTTGAATGGTATTGAAGCGATGCGTACAGCGGTTGGTTCGGCGGACATTCGTCCGGGACTGGCGCATTGCGAGATTGTTGGCCCCGCGAATTTCACACGTTTCAAAGCGCTCGGCGCGATTCCGGTGCTGTCGTTCCAGTGGGAGAAGCCGGCGGGCGATACCGTCGGTCTTACGAATTACTTTGGGCCGGAGCGGATGAAAATTCTCGAGCCGGCAGGACTGCTCGCCAATGCTGGAGCGCGCGTAGTGTACGGCAGCGATTGGCCGGTGGATCTGCTGGATGAGTGGTTCGCGCTGAAAGTTGGTGTGACGCGGATGAATGCGCCGAGCGCAGGATTCCAGGGAAAGCTTGGAGAAGATCCCGGACTATCGCCGGAGCAGGTGCTACGCGCGATCACCATAGATGCCGCGTATGAGCTTCATACAGAGCAGCTCACCGGATCGCTCGAAGTCGGCAAGGTCGCGGATCTCATCGTGCTGGATCGCAATCCGCTTAAGATTGCGCCGGAAGACATCGCAAACGTGAAGGTCCTCGAGACCGTTGTCGGCGGAAAGACGGTGTATGAAGCGACGCGGTAGATCAACGGGAGCGACGAAGAAAAAATCCGGAGCTCGACCGAAAGCTGCTCCGCGAAAGCGCCGTAGTTCGGGACGTGGGAAGTTTTTCGCGATTGCTGCCGTCGTGTTGCTCCTGGCGTTCCTGGGTTATCGCTTCGTGATTGGAACGGGCATCAATAGGAAACCAACGCCTGTGGTGGCGCAAGAATCGAGGTCGGAGGCGGAGCCGGAGTCAAATCCGGTGTCACTTGATCGCATCGTAGGCCAATGGACTCGTTCGGATACTCCGGCACGGATTGAGATTCGAAGCGTTCGAGACGACGGGCGCCTTGACGCCTCTTACTACAACCCACATTCCATCCACATTGAAACCGCCGCTGCCAAAAAGGAGCGGGACTATGTGCGGGTCTATCTCAAGCTGCAGGACCCGAGCGAGCCCGGTTCAACCTATCGTCTGAATTACGATCCCGCACTTGATGTCATGCGCGGCGATTACTACGACGGTGTGGCACGACAGAAGAACGAAGTCGCCTTCGCACGTTCGAAGTAAAGGCTGTTAGTTCTCGCAGTTGTGCGGTGGATTTCCCACTCCTAGCCTTCGTCCACGGCCAGCCGTGCCTGCCGGTCTCAGGAGGCTTCATGTCTTCCAATTCGCAGTCTCAGAGCCTCTTCTCGTTGCCGAATTGGCTGACTTCCTACCGCTCCGAGTGGCTGCGTCCCGACATCATTGCCGGGCTCACCGCCGCTGCCGTCGTCATCCCAAAGTCGATGGCGTATGCGACTATCGCCGGGCTGCCAGTGCAGGTCGGCCTCTACACGGCGTTCCTGCCGATGATCATCTACGCCGTTCTCGGCACCTCGCGTGTACTCAGCGTTAGCACAACGACAACAATCGCCATCCTTACTGCCGCGGAATTTGCGGAGGTGGTTCCGAACGGTGACGCCGCCTCTCTGCTTCGAGCTTCAGCGACCTTGACGCTCTTAGTTGGAGCGATGCTCGTGGTTGCATGCTTCCTGCGATTGGGGTTCGTGGCGAACTTCATTTCACAACCAGTACTCACCGGTTTTAAGGCCGGAATCGGCATCGTTATCGTGCTTGACCAGGTGCCAAAGCTTCTCGGAGTGCATATCCCTCGCGCAACGTTTTTGAAGAACGTGCTGGCGACGCTCCGGAGTATTCCTGAAACCAAGCTGCTCACCCTCGGGGTGAGCGTAACGGTGATTGTTCTGCTGGTCGCTCTCGAGCATTTCATGCCGAAGTCGCCAGCGCCCCTGATCGGGGTTGCTGTTGGCATTGCGGGCGCCTATTTCCTGCATTTGAGCACGCACGGCGTTGAACTGGTCGGGCGCATTCCGCAAGGATTGCCGCCGGTGACGCTTCCCGCGCTCGGGATGGTAGAGCATCTCTGGCCGGGTGCGCTCGGGATTGCGCTGATGAGCTTTACCGAGACGATTGCGGCGGGCCGCGCCTTCGCGAAGAGCGACGAGCCTTGGCCGCAGGCCAACCGTGAGTTGATGGCTACGGGTTTGGCCAACGTAGGCGGCGCTCTGCTCGGCGCCATGCCGGGCGGTGGTGGAACTACGCAGACAGCGGTGAATCGCCTCGCCGGAGCTCGCACCCAGGTGGCGGAACTCGTGACCGGCGCCATGACGCTGGTGACCATGTTGCTTCTGGCGCCGATGATTGCCCTCATGCCACAGGCGACGCTCGCGGCCGTGGTGATCGTGTACTCGGTAGGCTTAATCAAGCCTGCAGAGTTCCGCGAGATCCTCCGTGTGCGCCGAACCGAGTTCCTCTGGGCCGTGATCGCGATGGCAGGAGTGGTCCTTGTTGGAACGTTAAAAGGCATCCTCGTGGCAATCATCGCTTCGCTGGTCGCGCTTGCGTATCAGGTCGCAAATCCATCGGTCTATGTTTTGGGACGCAAGCCTGGCACGAACATTTTCCGGCCGCGTTCGGCAGAGCATCCTGAAGACGAGACCTATCCGGGGCTGCTGATGGTGCGGCCGGAGGGCCGAATCTTCTTTGCCAATGCGGAGAATTTGTCGCATAAGGTCTGGGTGCTGATAGATGAGGCGAAGCCGAACGTCGTGATCGTGGACATGCGTGCGGTCTTCGACCTCGAATATACCGCCCTCAAAATGTTCACCGAAGGCGAGAAGAAGCAGCGCGAATATGGCATGCGTCTGTGGCTGGTTGGGATGAATCCGCATGTGTTCGATATGGTGCAGAAGTCTGCGCTCGGAGAATCGCTCGGACGGGAGGGGATGCACCTGAACCTGGAGAGCGCGGTGGCGAAGTACGCGGAGCATGCATCGCTCCCGGCGACGGTATAGATTTCGCGTGTCAGCGTTGGATTATCTGAGTCGGTAAAGTCCCCAGGTGGCCAGGGTGCAGACATCGGGAATGCGGCCTTCGCGTAACATCGCCTCGAAATCAGCAATGAGGACGCGATGCAATTGCAAGTCGTGCTCCTCGGGGTCGGGTTCTTTTTCGGCGTGCGTTAGGCCGGTGGCGAGAAAGATGTGCATCTTCTGGTTGGCGTATCCGTAGGCGACATAAGTCGTTCCGAGGAATTGCATGCGTTCTGCCACCAAGCCAGTCTCTTCTCTCAGTTCGCCGCGCGCGAGCTCTTCGGGATCGACATCCTGCATCTCCCAGCCACCCTGCGGGAACTCGAGATAGCGCTGCTGCACGGTGTAGCGAAACTGCTCTACGAGATAAACATGATCGCCGTCGATCGGAATGATGATGGCGCAGTCGTCTTTGTCCACCACACCATAAATTCCTTCCACGCCGTTACCGCGCAGGATGCGGTCTTCGCGCAGGCGTAGCCAGGGGTTGCGGTAGATCTCACGCGTTGAAAGCGTCTTGATACTCATGGCTCCTCAGCTTTGTGACTCCTACACTCCTGTGAGGATAAAAGAGTGCGCGACGCGAAGCTCCATGCTACGTGACGGTCAATGTCAAGCTGGCTGAATCTCCACCGCTGGTGCAGCCCAGGTCGCCGGAGAGGTTGCTGGGCGTATGCACCGAAATCTTAGCCGTACCAGGTGCGGCAATCTGAGTCGTGGTGATCGTTGCCTGTAGACGGGTCGCACTTACAACGGTCGTGGCCAGGGGCGCGCCATTCAATTCGATAATCGAAGACGAGACAAATTTGCTCCCATCCACCGTGAGGGTGAGCGATGCCTGCACATCGGCGAAAGTCGCCGAGCTGGGTGTAATCGTCGCTATGACTGGGACAGGTCGGGCACTATTGCAAACCAGGTCGATAGGAGAACAGCTTGCAAAAAAAAGCGCAGCAGCGATGACAGCTACCATCGCTCCGAGACGGCGAGTTGTAAACAAGGAACTCCTTTCATTTCCAACCTCTGCAATCTTCCAGAAGCTGGGGCTGCCGTACTCGCCAAGGCGAGAGTCGACAGCCCGGATTAGAGAATTGTTCTCGGCGCTGAGCTAATCCAGCGTAGGCTTCTTCTCGGCGATCAGCTTCTCAATTCGCTCCACGAAGGAATCGAGTGGCACCGTCTCCGTCTTATCTTTGCCGCGGGTGCGGACATTCACCGAGGTGGCCTCTGCCTCCTTGTCGCCCACGACGAGGATGAACGGCACTTTCTGCAACGCATGCTCGCGGATCTTCGCGTTCATCTTCTCGTTGCGCCCGTCCACTTCCACGCGGATGCCCTTGGCCTTAAGCACGTCTCCAACCTTGTTGGCATACTCAAGGTGCTTTTCGCCGATGGGCACCAGCACCGTCTGCACTGGTGATAGCCACACCGGGAACGCGCCCGCATAGTGCTCGATGAGCACGCCGAAGAAGCGTTCAATGGAGCCGTAGAGCGCACGGTGCACCATGAGCGGCTGATGGCGCTTGCCGTCTTCGCCCACGTACTCAAGTTCGAAGCGCTGCGGCAAGGTGAAGTCGAACTGCACCGTCGAGAGCTGCCAGAGGCGTCCGATGGCGTCCACGAGCTTGACGTCAATCTTCGGCCCGTAGAATGCCGCTTCGCCTGGCATGGACTTATACGGAATCCCACGCGCGTCGAGCACCTTCTTCAGCGAGCCCTGTGCGAGGTTCCACTGCTCGTCGGTTCCGATGAAGCTCTTGCGATCATTCGGATCCCACTCGCTCAGTTCAACCTTGAACTCGTTGAAGCCGTAGGTGTGCAGGACAGAGATGGCGAAATCGATACAGCCGCTGATTTCGTCTTCAATCTGGCTGGGCGTGCAGAAGATGTGCGCATCGTCCTGGGTAAAGCCGCGGACACGCAACAACCCGTGCATCACGCCGGAGCGCTCGTAGCGGTATACCGTTCCCATCTCACCGAGACGCATGGGCAGATCGCGATAGGAACGGAGCTGGTCACGATAAATGAGGACATGGCCGGGGCAGTTCATCGGCTTCAGCATGTACTCGGCATCATCGAGTTCCATGGGCGTGAAGAAGTTCTGCTTGTAATAACCGGTGTGGCCGCTGATCTTCCAGAGGTCGGTGCGCGCCACATGCGGAGTTACGACGAGCGAGTATCCGCGTTTCAGATACTCCTCGCGCATCCAGTCTTCCATCTCCTTGCGAATGATGCCGCCCTTCGGATGCCAGAAGATCAGCCCGGGGCCGGCGAGTTCTTGAATCGAGAACAAATCGAGCTGCTTGCCGAGCACGCGATGATCGCGCTTCTTCGCTTCTTCCAGCTTGGCGAAGTACTCGTCCATGTCTTTCTTCGAAAAGAACGAGGTGCCATAGATGCGCTGGAGTTGCGGGTTCTTCTCGTCGCCGAGCCAGTAGGCGCCGGCGATATTCAGCAGCTTGAACGCCTTGATCTTCCCGGTCGAGGGAATGTGCGGGCCGCGGCAAAAGTCGAGGAACTTGCCGGTCTTATAAATCGAGATCTTTTCATCGGGCTTGGTGAACTGTTCGATGAAGTGGCACTTCATGAAGTCGCCTTCGGTCTTGAAGCGCTCCAGACTTTCCTCTCGGGGCAGGAACTCACGCGCGTAAGGCACGTCTTCCTTCACCAACTCCTGCATGCGCTTCTCGATCTTCTCGAGGTCTTCGGGGGTGAACGGCGTTTGCCGATAGAAATCGTAGAAGAAACCGTTCTCGGTGGAGGGACCATGGCCGAGCTTGGTTTCCGGGAAGAGATCGAGTACGGCTGCCGCCAGCAAGTGCGCGGACGAGTGGCGATAGACCTCGAGCGCTTCGGGGTCGCGATCGGTGAGGAGTTTCAGTTCGCTGTCTTCTTCAAGCGGACGAGTCAGGTCCACGAGCCTTGCTTCGGGCTGGTCGCCGTTGTGTGGAAGCGGTGCGACCTTCGCGGCCAAAGCGGCGTCGGCCAGGCGCGGGCTGATGCCTTTTGCGATATCGAGGGCAGTGGTGCCTTTGGAGACTTCTTTTACGCTTCCGTCGGGGAGTTTTACTTTGATTTGGTCAGACATGATCGACTTTCTCCACGCCTCTGGCGTGGGCCGCGCGACCTACGAACGCCGCGTCGGTGGTAGTGCAGAACTTTGAGTGTATCGAAGGAGATAGCTGTGCAGCAATCCGCCGTCCCGGCTATCGAGCAGCCAGGAGGCGGCGCGCTGTTCGTGTTTCGAGGACAACGAACACTACGAGGGCGCTAACGCCGCAGATGGCGGCGAGCGGAAAGGCGAAGAACCGGTAGGCAACGGTCATATCAATCGGGGCGTTGCGGTGCATAAGGCTACGGACAACCTGGACGAGGATGCCCGCGAAAAGGCCCAAGCCCATGCCCAATCCGGTGCACGTGACCGTGAAGACGATCGTCCGCACCACCGATGCGCTCACTATCGAGATGGCGCTCCGGCGCGCTTTTACCCGGCTGGCCACAGCAGTACTCATTCCTTTAAAAGGGTACAACAAATCCAGAGTAGCCCGCCGAAAGGTACCTTCTCTTATGCTGGAGTAAAATCATTGTTTCCATGAGTGAAACCGCGCCCCTCACCCACACCCCGGCCGATGTTGTTCGACTTGCTCCCGTTTCGCAATCGCTGAATGGGATCTGCTATGCCACTATGGGCCAGCTCACCGTGCCTTCATTCGAACTTGAACGGATGGTAAGTACTGTGCCGACGTCGATCGCCAAGGCCCTCAATCGCAAGGCGTATTACTTCGTTCCGCTCACGTTGGGGCAGGGCGAAGATACGCTCGTCGCGGACCGATACGATGTTGCACTCAGCGATCAGGCCACCTGCCATCGCAATTTCAAGGTTGGCGATTCAGAGTGTGTGTTCATCTCCACGCGCCTGATGGAAGACCGCTTCTCGATCGCGTTTGAGTTCTTCATCAACGTCGGGCATGGATTCGTGGACCAGGTTGGCGTGTCCGGAGAGTTCTCCGATCTCGCGTGGAAACAGGTGTTGGACAAGGTGAGAGGCGAGACCAGTCTCGACGGCTACGAGCTACGCAAGATCGCAACCTCTTCCAGCACCGAGGCCGAGAAGGCGAAGAACGATTACCTCGCAGCCGTTTTTGCCGACGCCATCGCGATCTATCTGCTCTCGCTCTACATTGATTTCGACTATTACGATTTGCGCGAGCGCGATTATCCGCTGCTGGCGCCGACAGCTCTCGCCGAGCGGCTGCGCAATGTGAACGGGCTTTTCCCGCCAAATCCAGGTTTCGAGTTCGCCGTGTGCTACAAGCGGCGGCAATAAGCATGGCGCTGGTCGAGGTGCGTCACCTCACTAAGGTCTTCGCGGGGGAGACTCTGCTTGGGGGCCGAATCAGCGAAGTGTGCGCCGTTGACGACGTTTCTCTCACCATTGAGCGCGGCGAAACGCTTGGCCTCGTTGGCGAATCCGGGTCTGGCAAGAGCACATTAGGCCGACTCATTCTCCGACTGATCGAGCCTACCTTGGGCGAGATATTCTTCGAAGGCCGCGACCTCCTTCGCGCGAACCACTCCGAACTGCGGCATCTCCGGCGCGACATGCAGATCATCTTCCAGGATCCTTTCGGATCCCTTAATCCGCGAATGCGCGTCGCGGACGTGCTTGCTGAGCCGTATTTGGTCCACGAGAAAATGACCGCCGAAACCGTTCGCGCGAAGACCTCAGAACTGTTGAAGGCGGTTGGCCTCGACGCCTCGGCTCTGACTCGCTATCCGCACGAGTTCAGCGGAGGCCAACGCCAGCGTATCGGGATCGCCCGGGCCCTGGCGCTGCGCCCGAAACTAATCGTTGCCGACGAGCCCGTCTCTGCACTCGATGTCAGTGTGGGTGCTCAGATTGTGAACCTGCTACAGCGGCTCCAGCGAGAGTTCTCACTGACCTATCTGTTCATCTCCCATTCCATGCCGGTGGTTCGCTATCTTTCGACGCGGATTGCGGTTATGCGGTTTGGGAAATTGCTGGAAGTCGGCTCGGCTGAACAAATTACAGAGCGTCCGCAGGACTCCTACACGCAGTCGTTGCTGGCCGCCACCCCGGAAATCACGCTCTCATAACCGGCGCTCGCCGGTTTTCCAACGAAGGCTGCCGATATTACCGCCCCGTAATCGAAAATCGAGTGCTAGAATCCGCGCCAAGTTTCAGCTTGGAGAAAACCTATGTCCAGTCAAGCAGTGGCGCCTCCGGCGGGTGAACCGTTGTCTGAAGGCGCTCGTGTTATCAACACCTTCGTTGCGCCCAGCAAGACCTTCGCCGACATCAATCGCAGCGCGATGTGGTGGTTGCCATTCGTGATCATGGTGATCGTCAGCATAGCTTTCGTATTCGTTGTCGACAAGAAGATTGGCTTCGAGAAAGTTACCGAAAACCAGGTAAAACTGAATCCCAAGCAGTACGACCAGCTCGAGCAGCTGCCCCCGGACCAACGTGAGCAGCGCATGGCCGTCGGCGCTAAGTTTTCGCGGTATATCTCCTATGGATATCCCGTAATCGCCCTGATTTTCCTCACCATTGTCTCGCTGATCTTGTGGGGCAGCTATAGCTTTGGCGCTGGAGCACAGGTCAGCTTCGGGAAATCGATGGCTGTTGTGGTCTACGCCAATATGGTGGGTATCATGAAGGCAATATTGGCCATCATTACGATCTTCGCTGGCGCAGATACCGACAACTTTACCTTCCAAAATCCAGTGGCAACGAACCTGGGGTTCCTGATCGATCCTCTGCAGCACAAAGTGCTCTATGCACTCGGCACTTCCATCGACATCGTCAACTTCTGGATCCTGGCACTGGTTGCGATCGGCTTTACCTACGTGTGCAAGGTGAAGAAGGGAACGTCTTTCGCGATCGTCTTCGGCTGGTGGGCAGTGCTCACGCTCATTGGAGTGGGTGCGGCGGCGATCTTCTAACCACGAACAACTTTTCTAAAGCCGCCCGCGGGCGGCTTTTTCGTGCCCAGGAAGTCGTACAATACCGCTCATCATGAGCATTTTGAAGCTGTGCGACCAGTCCCCCGCTTTTGTGAGCATTAACGCGTCTGTCGCCGACGCAATCACGATGATGATCGACCGCCACGCTGGCGCTGTTGCGGTAGTGGAGGAGAACCACGTCGTTGCCGGGATGTTCAGCGAACGCGACGTGATGAGAAAATTCGCTCTGAGCGGCCGCTCGGCGGAGTCCACGCCGGTGCGCGAATATATGAGCCAGTACGTGGTGATGGGATCGCCCGAGACCACGCCGGCCGAAGCCCTCCAGGTAATGATCGAATCGCGCCATCGCCATCTGCCGATCGTGGACTCGGATGGAAAGCTTCTTGGCGTCATTTCGATTCGCCATGTACTCGAAGCGCAAGTGGATCTGCTGACCGAGCAGTTGCGCCGGAGCGAGGAGGATCGCTCCGCTTCAAACACTATTCAATAGTGTTGAGTGGCACTTTAGGGGAGCAGCCGGTTCGCCACGCGAACTGCGCCCTTCTATCGCTAAACGTTCGTGCATAATGTGTGAACTCTGAATGGAGGGTTCACCCATGGCGGCAGATCCGCTCTTATTGGCCGAGGTTCCTATCTTCTCGCTGCTCGACGAGCAGGAGCGCGAAACCCTGATCGGACTCCTGGAGCACCAAACCGTAAAGGAAGGCGAACTCATCTTTCGCACCGGCGATCATCCGGACGCCCTCTACGTTATTGCTGATGGCAAGGTGGAACTCTTCATTCACGACGATGCTGGACGCAAGATCGCCCTCGACGAACTTGGCCCCGCAGATGTTGTGGGCGAAGTTTCCTTCATGGACGGCGGACCGCGCACGGCCAGCTCCGCAGCCCTCACTCCTACGAGGCTACTGCGCTTCGAGCGCGAATCGTTGCTGGAATTTGTTACCCGGCACCCTCATGCAGCGATCGACCTGCTTACCATGATGGGCAAGAGGCTTCGCTCGGCTGATGAGATGCTGCGCCACACCGTAGTGCAAAATGCGAATATCGTTGAAGAAGACCAGTTGACCTTCGGACAGCGTATTGCGGACCAGGTTGCGACCTTCGGCGGTTCGTGGACTTTCATCATCACCTTCGGCACGGTGTTAGTCGTATGGGTGATCGTGAATGTCATCCTGCTGAGCAAGCCCTTCGATCCGTATCCGTTCATCCTTCTGAACTTGGTGCTCTCGATGCTGGCAGCCTTGCAAGCGCCGGTGATCATGATGAGCCAGAACCGCCAGTCGGCTAAAGACCGCCTGAATTCGGACCTCGATTTCAAGGTGAACCAGAAGGCGGAACTCGAGATCGCGCACCTGCACAAAAAGGTGGATCAGCTCTACGAAGTCACGCAGCAGCACTGGGCGCAGCGCGACAAAGAACACCGCTCAGGTGGCCAGGGCAAACCCGCCAACTGATTACTACTAGAATGGTTGGGTGAACCTCGACGACACGATTGTCGCGATTGCAACTCCGCCGGGCCGCGGAGGGATTGGCGTCGTGCGCCTTGCCGGCCCCGAGGCGCGAACTGTCGCGCTTCTTATGCTTCGTCTCGCGAATGGGAAAGCAGAGCTCGAAGCACAGCGCGCGCACTTCGCGGAGCTAGTGGACCCCGAATCCGGCGAACGCCTCGACGAAGTCGTCGTCGCCTACTTCGCCAAGCCGCATTCTTATACGACGGACGATATCGTCGAGATTTCCTGCCATGGGTCACCGGTACTGCTGGCCCGCGTCGTGGAGCTTGCGCTGGCGAAAGGTGTGCGCATGGCCGATCCCGGCGAGTTCACAATGCGCGCGTTCCTCAATGGCCGTATTGACCTTACTCAAGCCGAAGCGGTGCGCGACCTGATTGAGTCGCAGACGCTCTACCAGGCGAGAGTCGCCGCGCAACAACTCGGAGGCTCGGTGTCGCGAAGGCTTCAGCCCACAAAGCAGAAGCTGGTGAATTTGATTGCCGTGCTCGAAGCCGGCATCGACTTCGCCGACGACGATGTCTCGGTTCTTCCAGCGAAGGAAGCCATCGCACGAATTGCTGAGGTGCATGAACCGCTCGCCAAGCTGAAAGAGGGCTTCGCGTTCGGCAAGGTAGTGCACGAGGGACTGACGCTCGCGATTGTAGGCCGTCCGAACGTGGGCAAGTCCAGCCTGTTTAACCGCCTTGTTGAGCGCGACCGCGCCATCGTCACCGCAATTCCCGGCACCACGCGCGATCTCGTCACCGAGACCGTGTCTCTGGGTGGTATCCCCGTGCATCTTGTGGATACTGCCGGCATCCGCGAGTCGCACGATGAGGCAGAGAGCATCGGAATCCAGAAATCGCGCGAAGCTATGGCTGACGCGGATCTCGTGCTTGTTGTCGTTGACGCTCACGCCGAGACCGGACACGAACTCGACCACCAACTAATCTCGGCTGCAGCCGAGCGCAGTGCAATTCTCGTTGAAAACAAAATTGATCTCGGCCGTCACTCGGTTGCAAACGGGAAGTCCATTCCTGTGGTCCGTACCTCGGCGGTGAGCGGTGAAGGCATAGCTGAATTGCGCGAGCAGATCCTGCGGATGGTCTCCGGCGAATCGGGACGGGAAGAAAGCGGATTCCTCACCAACATTCGCCAACACCAGCTTGTTACCGACTCGCTCGCAGCACTCGAGGCCGCGACCAATGCACTCGAAGTGCGCGTGCCGCACGAAATGGTGCTGATGGACCTCTACAACGCTTTGCGTCCACTGGACGATATCACCGGTGCAACCACCGCCGACGACATCCTGAACTTGATCTTTTCGACTTTCTGCATCGGGAAGTGAATTCAAGACGTCTGCGCGGCCGTCCAGCGGTCGAACATCTGCACGAACGTCTGCTCAAGTTCGCGCGCCAGTCCGCGGGCATCGCACAATGAACTTTCGACCATCCGTTGACGCTGCGAGCCGCGCAATTGCTTGCGCAGTTCGACATTATTCGACAGTTCGACAACCTTCGAAATGTAGTTCTGCTCGCTATCCGCAATCCACTCTGTACGGCCGATGGCGCGCAGAAATCCTGCCGCAATGCGTGATGCGGTACGGTTCCCCTCCATCGCAACCAGAGGCACCCCCATCCAGAGAGCGTCGCAAGCCGTCGTACCGCTATTGAGCGGGATGGTGTCGAGTGCGACGTCAACGCGGTCGTAGAGGCGCATATGGCGCTCGTGTCCGGGGATGTATGGCTCGAACTCGATTCGATCGGCGCCGATACCGTGGGTCGCGAGTTCCGCCGATATGCGCTGATGCGCATCAGTATCATCTGCGGTCCGATCCTCGAGAAGGAGTTTCGACTTCGGTACTGCTTCCATCACCTTCGCCCAAAGATCGAGGCTCTCCTGGCCGATCTTCGAGTACCGGTTAAGACTTCCGAACCAAAGCGTGCCGTCTGCGCTCGGTGTCCATGCGCTCTGAGGCAGAGCAGTGTCGCCGCGATACACCAAGGGCAACCGAGGTACTCGCCAGATGCCTTCGCAGAAATGAGCATCGAAGCTGGCCGGCAGCTTGTCATCCGCGAGCACCCAATCCACTTCGGTGAGTCCTGTCGTGCTCCAGTAGCCGATCCACGTCATCTGCACCGGCGCCGCCCGATGCGCGAAGATTCCGAGGCGACAGCCGCGAGTATGCCCGGTGGTATCGATCAGCACGTCTACGCCTTCTTTGCGTATAACCTCTGCTGCCGCAGCATCCGGAACCTGCGCCAGCGAAATGACCTTATCGCCAAGCGCATGCAGACGCTGGGTGCGTGCGCCATCGCGCAGCCGAGTCGGGAACAAGAGCAATTCGAACTGGCTGCGGTCAATCTCACTCAGCAGCGGCTCAAGAAAATCGGCAACGGCGTGTTCGCCCAGCTCCGCCGATACGATGCCTATCCGCAGCTTTCTTCCTGCGAGATGTGTCCGGACGAACCTCCTACTTCTGGCTTCCGCGCGTTCCTCCTCGGTGAGGGCTGCCCGTTCCCAGCCGAGTGCGAACGCGAGCTCTTCCGCGGGTGAAACGCAACCTGTTGAAGCGTAAAGCAGCAGCAAATTGCTGTACGCGGGCAAGTAGCCAGGTTGAATCTCCAGCGCACTTTGATAGGCGGCGATTGCCTCGTCGGTACGGTGGAGTTCCTGTAGTGCGCTGCCGAGATTGAAATGCGCTTCCACATCCGCAGGACGCAACGCGATCGCTTGGTGATAGTGTTCGACCGCGGCCGACATTCGGCCCTGTTCCTGGAGCGCGACACCGAGATTGTTGAGCGGGTCTGCATATTCCGCGCGAAGCGCAATTGCCCGTTCGAAGGCCTCAATCGCCGCGGACGTCTCGCCCATCTCCCGCAGCACTACTCCGAGATTGTTTTGTGCTTCTGGAAATTCGGGACGTGACGCCACGGCACGTCTATAACTTTCTCTTGCTTGCGTCCAATTTCCGCGACGTTGATAGGCATTTCCCAAGTTGTAATGCGCGTCCGCGTAGTCAGGCTTCAAGTCCAGCGCGCGCTGGTAACTCGCAATCGCCTGCTCCAAATCGCCTTGCGCCAAGCGCAGATTGCCAAGGTTGTTATGCGCTTCGGCGTGGTGAGGGCGGAGCGCGATTACCTTCTCGTAGCAGGCAATCGCATCTTCTTGGCGTCCTTGGGATTGCAACGTGATCCCTAAATTGCTGAGTGCGCCGACGTGTTCCGGTTGCAAACTGAGAACCTGCCGCATCAGGCGCTCTGCCGTAGCCGTCTCGCCGATCTGGCTGGCGAGGATGCTAAGCGAATGAAGAGCCTCGACGTTATTCGGATCGCCCCGTAAGACCTGCTCATAGATCTTTGCTGCGGGTTGCAGCCGTCCGGCCTCGTGGTGTTCGCGTGCCATCATGAGCCGTGCTGCGTTCGACGGACGCACCAGGCAGCATAGCTTGTATTTTTTCCCGCTGCCGCACGGACAACGGTCGTTGCGGCCGATCTTGGTCGTCACGGTTTCATCTCGCGATCCGAACAGCCGATTGTCTCAGACCGCGCAAGTCACGCTCTGCCTGAATGCATGCCAAAACTCACGCTGAATACACATTGGGAAATTCGCCCGGTTTGGATTCCAAGCTGCGTATTTCGCACGAACCAGCTTGCATCTCGACTTATCTCTTGATTCTGCGAAAATAAACCGATGCCCACCATGCCGGATGCTCCTGTCGCGGCGAAACCCGACTACCGCAACCTTTACATTTCTCTTTTCGCGACGGCGTTCGTGCTGCGCATCGTCTGCATGCTGTGGTGGAAGAGCTACATCATCCCGACTGCGGTACCGTACAACGAGGTCGGACGCCTCATCGAAAAACTCGCAACCGGACAGGGTTTCTCGTCACCCTATGGCGGCAATTCGGGCCCGACGGGCGCGTTTCCCCCCGTCTATCCGTTTCTCGGCTCGCTGATTTATCGCCTCTTCGGCTCCTACACACACGCCACGAACATTGCGCTGCTCAGCATGAATTGCGTGTTCGGCTCGCTGAATGCAGTTCTGATTCATAAGCTGGGGATTCGTACACTGGGCCATCGCTCTGCCTTCCTTGCCGCGTGGGCGTGGACCCTCTTCCCTGTGTTCTTTCGTTGGGACATCAGTTGGATCTGGGAGTTCTCACTCAGCGCGCTGCTGCTCACGTGGGTATTCATCCTGACGATGGACCTCGCGCAAGACGGCACAACCTCGCGCTGGATCGGCTTTGGTGCGGCATGGGGATTTACCTCGCTGGCGAATCCCGCGCTTGTCAGCATGCTGCCATTCGCGGGGATCTTCGCGCTAGTCCGCAACCACAGGGCCGGCAAGCCGTGGTTCAAGTCAGCGGTTCTTTCGGCGGCGCTATTTTTCGCGGTGCTTACGCCGTGGCTCGCGCGCAACTATGTGAACTTCCATAAAGTCTTTTTTGTGCGCGATAACTTCTGGCTCGAGTTCCAGCTTGGCAACTTCCACGGCAGCACCGGCCTCGGTTTCGGACCGTTGCACCCGACGGGGAGCGATCGACTCCTACATCGTTTCGAGACCCTCGGCGAGCTCGGCTATATGGAAGACCGTAAGAAGCTCGCCATGGATTTCGTCCACAACTACCCGTCGGAATTTCGCGAGCTCACTCTGAAACGCGCGCAATGGTTTTGGGACGGCACCGTCGTGACTTATCAGTCTAACGAGTGGTGGTCGCCTTGGGAGGTCTGGTGGCTGTCAGTCGTGAGCCTTCTGGGCCTGTTATTTGTGCTCACGCGGCGTCCCTGTGGATGGATCTTATTCGTCGCTGTCGTACTGGTCTACCCACTCCCCTACTACTTCACATATGCGAACCCGAAGTATCGGCACGCGATCGAACCGGAGCTGGTCGTGCTCGGCGCCTACCTCTTTGTCGTGTTGTACGAGGAATTCGCGTCCAGGAAAAAGGCTACTTAGGCCAGTACTGCACGTGCACTTCCGTGGCTTTTACCTTCATAAAGCCGGTGATCTTCAAAAAGTCACCTTGGCTGCCATCCAGCACCACGCGCTGCTTGTCGGTCTCCAGCATCGGATCCAGCAGATGAAGCTCTTTCAAATCCACCATGCGTTCGCCGCGCTTCGACTGCCAATCGTCCCACATCGCGCCGGTCAGCAAGTCGGCATGTCCATCGATGAAGACAATCTGGATCTCATCTGTCAGGATCGGCACCAACAGCGCTGACGTGTTTGAGGGCACTCCTGGGAAATATTGCAGTTTCAGTTCCACCTTGCGGCCATCGTCGAGCGTGTACTCGCCCTCGGTTTTGCGGATGATGTCATCCATCTTGCCCATGTCGTCGAGGCAGAGCGACCCGCCATAGTACTTGTCAGCCCACATGTCCTGCTTCAGCTCGACCTTCTGGTACGCCAGCACGCCTTCCAACGCTGCAACAAACGAATAGTTCGTGCATTTTTGCTGCGCGTGCACGGTTGGCGGATCCTTGACTTCCGACAAATGCAGCACGCCTCTTGGCCTGTTTGGGTCTTCGGAGTCGCCAGCCTTCGGTTGCTCCGGAGTTTTGGGTGCGTCCACGGGTGCGGTTTCTTTCGGAGCTTCGACGGGTGGCGCTTCCTTGGGAGCCTCCACCTGTGCGCTCACCGAGCACCCAGCAGCCAAGAAAATCGCCAGAAGGAAAAGAAGTTTGCGCATGGTTACCTCGACAGCATCCCCAAAGCTCCGCGAAAGAGCTGATCGAACGCTGAAGAGGAGCCTGTTTTGAGAGCGCGCGTCACCGCCTGTTCCGCTGCGGCCCTCTGATATCCGAGGTTTACCAAGGCCGAAATCACATCCTCTTCCGCCTGGCTCGCTTTCGGGATCTCCGGAGTTGCACCGAACGTTTCCAGCTTGTCCTTCAGTTCCAGAATCATTCGCTCCGCGGTCTTCTTTCCGACGCCCGGAATCTTTGTCAGCCGAGTGACGTCATTACCGCGAATGGCTCCCACAACCTCGTTCGCCGCCATACTCAGCACCGTGATCGCCAACTTCGGCCCTATGCCGCTCACGGTCAGCAAACGTTCGAATAATTGCTTCTCCTGCGGATGCACGAATCCATAAAGCGCAAGCGCATCCTCCCGTACGTGGGTGTGTACGTAGAGGGAAGCTTCCGTACCATCAGCCCCAAGCTCGGAGAACGTCGGCACGCTGATGGTCACGTCGTAGCCCACGCCACCGCAATCCACAATGACCTGGTTCGGCCGCTTGGCCAGGATCTTTCCTCGAAGATGCGCAATCACGTTTCGATTGTAGCCACTTCGCGCCATAGGGCGAAGAGTAACTACAAAGGCGCACTCGGTTTCAGCACAGGAATCTACTTGCGTCCGCGCAGAGCGGGTGTATTATGCGCGGCAAAGCAGGTGGTGGGGACTGCTCCGGGAAGGCGGCTGGCAACCGCCGTGCAGGGCGTCGTACATCCAATTGAGAAGAACTCAGCGCAAGCCACGGCGAATGCTCCATGCTCGGCAATCTGGATGCTTCCGCCGTTGAGGAGATCATGGCTACAGGACATACCGAACCCAGCAGCACGCCCGAGCACCTTCAGGAACTGGAAGACGAACGAAAGAAATTACGCCGGCTGCAGATCATGATCGACATGGTCATGTCGGTGATCGCGCAGGACCCGAACCTCAGCATCGAAGAGGCCTCGCAGATGGCGAACGATGCCAAGCGCGCCGCCCTTGCGATGTTCCCCGACAAGGAACTCGCCTTCGACTTAATCTACAAGCCGCGGCTGCAACGCCTCATGCGCGAGCGCTATCGGATTATCTGATTACTGTTTTTCGATTCTGACCAGGCGGATGGTCAGCGTGCCCCAGAACATGCGGGCGCGCATCAGCACCGGAATGTGCTGACCGTCGTTGGTGTACCACACCCAGATCTTGCCGCGTTTCTTCAGGAGGCCGGAGTCCGCTTCGGGCTGCACGCGCACGGTTTGGAATGTCCCCGCTGGCGTCTTGACCTCTTCCTTGCCTTCGACGTGCGCCTGTACGTTGACGGTCTTTCCGCCATCATTCAGCGGGAAGTTGTACGTCGCATTCTCGTGTAGCGGCAGGGTCGCGCCATACCAGATCCCCGAGAGCACATCCGTCACGCAGCTTGGGATGTCCTCTTCCTGGTGTTTCATCTGGTTGTCTTTCAGGTTGCGCTCATCAAGCACGGCTTTGCGTCGTGCGTAGTCAAATCGGATGTTCGTCTCGCGTTTATGCGTGCCTTCTTCCGTGTGCTTCGTAATGCGCGACGAGCAGAGTGTCTTGTTATCGAAGTACGCCTCGAAGCGGTCCGCAACGCGGTACAGCATCGCCACTGCGCCAATGGAGTCGGCGGAGGCGCTCACGTGATACTCGGTCCCGGTATTCTCGATTCGGAAGATCGCGTTGCCGGCAGTCCAGAGGCGCCAGTCTGCCTCGTATACGAATGTCTGCCCGACCGGCAGATGGAAGTTCGGCGAGAGTGGCTGGATTGCGTACACGGGCCCGATGGTATCGGTCGCCGCGGGCGCGGCATTTCCGCCTGCCTGCCCGATGCTGCCTGCTGTCAAACCCAGCAGCAACCATGCCAGGCAGATCAAAAATCTTGGTCTCAAAAGGGTCACTCGACTATCGAGAATACACGAGCTTCGCGGCTAACGCGGCCACCATCAGTACTGCCCCGATGACCGCATTGTATTCGCGATGGCGTAAATACAGCTCCTTCGAGAAGGAACCCTTCCCGCCACCGGCGGCGCGCAGCCTGGGAATTAGACGTGGCACTTGCTGACAGTATTCATCGAATCCCGCAAATTCTCCGCGCAAGTATTCTTCTTCAGAACGAATCACCGGCAAATAGATCGCGAGGAACAGAACCACTAAACCGACCGCCACCCACCAGTTGCGCGATGCGATTCCGAAGCCGAGCGCGATAATCGTCGAGCCGAGATACAGCGGATTTCGCGTGTATGCATAAGGGCCAGTCGTGGTGAGTTCGCGGTTCTTCTTCACGTGTCCTGCAGCCGCTGCGCGTATCGCGATTCCAACCGCGGCGATCGCCGCCCCAATTCCAATGAAGAGCCACGTCGGTTTTGCCAGCCAGAAATAGACAACCGCGAAGACAAATCCCAACGGCACACGGATGCGCCGTGCGATTTTGCTCCAACCGGTTGGCTGCGTGCTAGGCAATCGTCTTCCCCAATATCTCTCCGGCGGCCGCAAGCACTTCTTCCGCCGTGATGGACGACAGCCCGCCTTCCATCGCTGCGGACCGCTTGTACGTGGTCACACTTTGCGGGCTACGCACGACAACCGCTCTCCCGCCATACGGCCCGTTGCGCGCGGGATCCGTGGGCCCAAACAGCGCCACGCTCGGTGTATTCAGTGCGACGGCGAGATGCAAAGGCCCGGTATCGCCGCCGATAAAAAGCGTTGCCCGCCGCGTCAGCGCAATCAACTCTGAGAGCGTAGTGGAAAGCTGCATCGCCGCTCCTCCACTCGCATTTTCCACCGCTTTCCCCAACTCTTCTTCGCCTGGCCCCGCGTTAATCACGGATGCAATTCCGTTTGTCGCCAAGCGCTTCGCCACTTCTCCAAAGCGCTCTGCCGGCCAGCACTTCGATCCCCAGCCTGCCCCCGGATTCACAATCGCGAATTCCTTGAAGCCACATTCGCGCAGCTTGGCATCAGCCCACGCTTCCGCTACCGGATCAATCGGGATCGGAAATAAATGTTCGGGTCTTGCCGTAGCTCCAGCTGCCGTTGCCAATGACCAGTTTCGATCGGCAATATGCGTTCCGGTTGGCTGGACCTGGTGGCTGTAAAACATGGTGGCCGCACCTTCCCACGGCTGCGCAAACCCGAAGCGCCTTCGAGGACGCGCAAGGCGTCCAAGCACGGCCGACTTCATGGCGCCTTGGATGTCGATGGCTACATCGTACTGCGCGGCGCGCAATCCTGTGACGGTGTCTTTGATCTCGCGCCACGTCTCACCGGAAAGCCAGGCATTCCGCCACGCACGGGTATTCACAATGTGCAGGATGTCCACCAGCGGTTTGCCTTCACCGCGCGCGGCAAAACGCGCCTCCGGACTCGAAAGCAGGGGAGCCCAGCGCTCCTCAATCGCCCAGCCAATCATTGCGGAAGGAAAAGACGCTCGCAGGGCGCTCACCGCAGGAAGCGAGTGAATGATATCGCCCATCGATCCTAGTCGTAGCACGAGGATCTTTTGCGGCTCACTTGTCGAACTCACGGACACCTTTCAGTGTACAAGAACCGGCACTCACCGCACCTGTCGCGATGCCTTCGAGCTCGTAAGGAACTCCTGGACTTCTTCTCGTCGGGGACGCTTTTCTGGATTCCGCGCCCCGAAAAATGTGACGATCTTCGCCGCCAGTTCAGCGGACTCTCGCGCCTCGGCACCCGCCGCTAATCCCGCCGCAAAGAACGCTCCAAGAAGATCAACATCCGCCGATGTTTGGATCGAGATTCGATCCGGTCTGTGGCGACCGCTCAAGACGAAAACAGCTTGGGTATCAACCGCCACGAACGAGTCGGACTGCAGCTCCTGCTTCATGCCCTCGGCAGCAGCTTCGAGCTTCTCCGCATCGCCACCAATCTCAACGCCGATCGCTTCCTCCAACTCTCGCCCGCTGGCGACGGCCGCCGTCAGCTGCTCGAACTCCGCCAGCCTGTGTAGTGATCGCGCCACGAGTGTCTTCTCGCGCAAACATCCGTTCGACTTAATGAAGTTCAATAGACGTGGGCTCGCCGCTCCGATCCCGTAGTCGCACACGTACATGCCATCAGAAGCCGATGCAAACTTTCGCGCGTGCTCGACCAGGTTCAGGAGGGCGGGATGCTCGCCGTGGAGCAGCTCATTCCCCGAGGAACTGGGAGTGGCGTAGTTCTTGATCCTGCTGATGCCGCTGGTGCTGATCTTGTGCTGCTGCAACGCGTGGAAAATCTTCTGACCGCCCTCGTCCTCACCGACCACTCCGACAGGAAACACCGAGGCGCCGATGTCCGCCAGTCGTAGCGCGACATTCGCTCCACCAGAGCTGAGATCGTCAAGAAAGTCCGCCACAATCGTCAGCGTTACATCGCTAAGCGACTCAAAGATGTCCACCAGCTTTGCCGTGTCCTGTCCCTTGCTCACGTCTCGCCCTCAGCCTTGCCGTCGTTCAATGATCTTGATGATCTCGTCGAGTGCCGCGTCCGCATCTCTAAGTTTCAGCGAGAGCCGCACAGCGTAGATCGGCGCTAACCGGTGCACCAACTCGCCGAGATTCATCATGTCTTTGATGGTCGTTACGCAGCAATCGGCTCGGCTGCTGGAAATTTCACGAACGATTTTCTCGATGTCGGCCGCTGAGTAGCGGTGATGGTCGCGGAATGTCAGCTCAGCCACTGGCTCCAGACCGTGACGCCGCAGGTCGGTGAAGAAGCGATGCGGCCGCGCTATGGCACAAAACGCCAGCACTCGGGCGTTCCGACTGAGTTGCTCCGGCAGAGCGATGTCACGTTCCACACGCCACACAAGTGGCGGCATCACCGGGAACGCCTCTATCTTGACCTCGTCAGTCGCAACCACCGCGTGGGCGCGCTTCAGTGCGGTCAGAGGTTCTCGCAAACGCCCAACCGGCAGAAGCACCTGGTCGGCATCGTCCGGCGCGAGCAGCACAATGTCGAAGTCCCTGGCCAATCCGCGATGCTGGAAGCCATCGTCCAGCAGGTGCAGGCGCGGCCCGAATTTCTGCTCAGCAAATCGCCCCGCTTCGTAACGGTCGGCCCCGACAATCACTCGCGGCGGATTCTCTGGCTTCTTCGCCGCAAAGTACTTTGCTAGCAGCAGAGGCTCATCGCCGAATTCGTTTGGGGAACCATCCAGCTCGACAATTTTAATTTCGGTTGATTCCCGCCCGTAGCCCCGTGAGAGCACGTCGAAGTCAATCTCGCGCTGCATCAGCAAGTCGCCGAGCAGTTGCGTGAAAGGCGTTTTCCCCGTTCCCCCGACGCACAAATTCCCCACACTCACCACCGGCCCGCGCAGTCGCTGCTGCTTCAGCAAGCTGCGGTCAAACATCGCATTTCGCGTCGCGACGCCTGCGCCGAAGAGCGCCGACAGTGGATTCATCGCCCACCCGCCAGAAAATTTTCCAGTGCCTGCATCGTCCGCTCGGTTGCGCCCGCCTGCGCCCGCATCACCTGTGCCGCTCGCTGGCCCAACGACGACGGCCCCGATCGCTCCGCATGATCTTTGAGCAACCGAATAAACTCACTGCCAAGTTGCGGCGCTTCCACGATTCGCACCGCGTCGGCGCGTTGGAAAATCGCAATGATGTCGCGAAAATTCTCGTAATGCGGCCCGATCACGATCGGCACGCCGTGTTGCGCCGGCTCCAGAATGTTGTGTCCGCCCTTGCGTACTAGGCTTCCGCCAACGAATGCGACATCTGCCAGCGCATACAGAGAAGCGAGTTCGCCGATGCTGTCGAGCAGCAGCACCGTTCCCGGCGGCAGCGGCTCATCGGCCCAATCTGAACGCCGCACTAGCTCAAACGGCGAGTCCGCCACCAGCTTAGCCACCGCCGCAAAACGCTCCCGATGCCGTGGTGCCAAGATCACCGCCATCCGCGGATATTCCTTCAGCACCTCGGCGAAAGCATGCAGCAGCATGGGCTCTTCGCCTTCCACCGTACTGCCTGCGATGATCAGCGGCTGTGATCCGCCGTCCGCGAAGCCTTCACGCACACGATGCACAATTTCTGCATTCGCCGTGGCATTCACCTCGAACTTCAGGTTGCCGCCCACATGTACGCAGTCCTTCGAGGCACCGATCTCGATGATCCTGCGCGCGTCCTCTTCGCTCTGTGCCAGGAACACGCCCACCGGCCGCAGCACGCGTGCGAAGACGCTCTTCCATCTCCGGTATCGCGGAAACGAGCGATCGGAAATCCGCGCATTTACCACGGCAATCTTTGCGCCGGCATTTCCCGACAACCGCAGGAAGTTCGGCCAGAACTCCGTCTCTGCCACGACCACCATCTCCGGACGCAGCGCCTTCAGGTAAGGACGAATCGCGAATCCAAAATCCAGAGGGAAGTAGAAGACGTTGTCGAAGCCGAAGCGATCCCGGGCCAATTGATTGCCGGTCGCTGTTGTCGTGGAGATGAGTACCCGATGGTTCAGATGGCGTTCGCGCAGTTGGCGCACCAGCGTGCTCACGGCGAGCACTTCTCCCACGCTCACCGCATGCACCCAGATCACGCGCTGGTGAATGTTCTTGAGTTGAGCAGGTACGGCGCCGAATCGTTGCGCCAGTCCGGCGCGGTACTTCGCATGCCGGGCCATTTGCAGCAGCCACCACGGAGTGGCCAACAGCATCAGCAGACCCAGCAGCAGGCTGTAGACGAAGTACACGCAGCCATTGTACTTACCACTAACCCTAAGCCGCAGTGTCACGTCGAATCACTAGCCGGTTGCTCCGATTTTCCGGCCAGCCCATAATCATGCTCATGCCGCTCTCTTCCCGACGCAGTTTACTTGTAGTTTCCCTCATCGCCGTCTTCGCGCTAGCCCTCTACGCCTCCAAGCAATATGAGCCGCCGAAGGTCTCGAATGCCGACACCTATCCCGCGCACGATGCCCATACCAACGAAAAGGTCACTATCGCGGCTGACATCTATAACACCGAGCAGAAGGCATCGATCTTCCGTCTCAAGTATCTCGACAAGGGTGTCCTTCCGATCAACTTGATCATCACCAATGAAGGCGGAGCGCCGGTAGCCCTCACGAAAATGACCGTCCAGCTCGTTGCACACGAGCGCCACGCCAAGCTCTCGCCCATGGAAGAGCAGGACATCTTCCGACGCATGACACACGCCAAGCGCAGCGACGACGTTGCTCGCACCACCAGCCCGCTGCCGTTCCCAACCAAACACAAAGTCGGCGGCCTGAAGCAGGAAGACCAGGACGAAGTCGAACACGCCATGTTTCAGGCCCGCGCCGTGGAACCGAACAACACGCAATCCGGCTTCGTGTTCTTCGACGTCTCCGATCTCAACGACGCGCTCGCTGGCGCCACGCTCTACGTCACCGGCATCCGCGACGGTGGTGGCAACGAGCTCATGTACTTCGAAATCCCGCTCGACAAGGCGAAGTAGGCCGCGCCTTTATATAATCCCTAGATGGCCACCACGCCGATCACGCTAGCGACTGTCCTCGAGAAGTACGAGCCTGTCATTGGGCTCGAGGTTCACGTTCAGCTCCTCACCGCCACCAAGGCTTTCTGCGGATGCTCCACCCAATTCGGAGCGCCGCCGAATACCAACGTCTGCCCGGTTTGCCTCGGCATGCCCGGCGCGTTGCCGGTGCTGAACCGCAAGGCCGTCGAGTTCGCGGTGCTGGCCGCTACCGCGCTCAATTGCCAGGTTCGCGAGCGCTCCATCTTCGCGCGTAAGAACTACTTCTATCCCGATCTGCCGAAGGGCTACCAGATCTCCCAGTTCGACAAGCCGCTTGCCGAGCACGGCTATATCGACATCAAGACCGCCGCTGGCCCGAAGAAGATCGGCATCACGCGTCTGCACATGGAAGACGACGCCGGTAAGAGCCTGCATGACGGTCTTCCCGACAGCGCCGACAAGTCCTCGGTCGATCTCAACCGCTCCGGCACGCCGCTGATCGAGATCGTCAGCGAGCCCGACATCCGCTCTGCCGACGAGGCCTACGAGTACCTCACGAACCTGAAGGAGATCATCCTTTACACCGGTGTGAGCGACTGCAACATGGAAGAAGGCTCGCTACGCTGCGACGCCAACGTCTCCATTCGCCCCAAGGGCCAGGAACAGTTCGGAACCAAAGCCGAAGTCAAGAACGTGAACTCGTTCCGCTTCATCAAGCAGGCGCTGGATTACGAAATCCTCCGTCAGTTCGAGGTGCTCGAGTCCGGTGGGCAGGTGAAGCAGGAGACGCGCCTCTACAACTCCAACGAAGGCCGAACGTACTCCATGCGCTCGAAAGAGCAGGCGCACGACTACCGCTACTTCCCCGAGCCCGACCTGCTTCCGCTCGTTGTAGATACGAAGTGGCGCGATGAGATCGTCAGCACTTTGCCCGAACTTCCCGAAGCGCGCCGGAAGCGGATGATCGCGGAATACGGCATCACGGACGGCGACGCCCACACGCTCACCCTCACTCGCACCATGGCCGACCAGTTTGAGTCTGCGGCTAAGCAGGCCAAGAACCCCAAGCGCGTCGCGAACCTCGTGCAGGGCGAACTCATCGGCCGCCTCAAGGCCAAAGGCTTGGAGATTGAACAGTCGCCGATCTCGATGAATGGCGTGGCGATGTCGGCCGATCTAGTTGAAGCAGGCACGATCAGCGGCAAAATGCTGAAGGATCTCTACGACCTCGCATTCGAGCGCGGCGAAGATTTCCCCGCGATCTACGAGAAAGAGAAGCCACAGCAGATCTCGGATACCGGCGCGCTGGAGAAGATCATCGACGAAGTCATCGCCGCGAATCCGAAGCAGCTCGAGCAGTACCGCGCAGGCAAGAAGACCGTCATCGGCTTCTTCGTCGGCCAGGTGATGAAGGCGTCGAAGGGTGCGGCCAATCCCGCGCTCGTGAATGAGCTGCTGACGAAGAAGTTGGAAGGGTAAGAGGTTTAACGGGAACTTCCTGAGAGCATCCGCGTATCAATGGTAGGTGCTCTCATGCGCAAGCTCCTCACTCGCGCCTCTGCCGCGTTGTTCTTCCTCTATCTTGTCGTGTCTATAAGCGGCGGCGTCTATCTCGCCGAGATCACCGTCCATCTCCCACGACGCCCGATCACGCACACGGAAATCGCTCGGCGCGTTGTCATGACCGAGTTCCACGCCGAGCTTCAGAACGTCTCGATTACCGCCAATGACGGCGCGATTCTCCGCGGCTGGTTCGTGGAGCCGGAACACGCCAACGGAAGTGCGGTGATTCTGCTGCATGGCGTTACCGACAACCGTGAAGGTATGGGCGGATTTGCCCGGTTGTTCCTCCATAACGGCTACTCGGTCCTGCTGCCCGACTCGCGCGCGCATGGCGTGAGCGGCGGCCAACTCGCGACCTACGGCGTGCTCGAACGTGACGACATCCATCGCTGGGTTTCGTGGCTTTACGACGAGCACAGGCCACGTTGCGTTTATGGAATGGGGGAATCGCTCGGTGCGGCGATTCTGGTGCAATCTCTCGCGGTTGAGCCGCGCTTCTGCGGTGCGATTGCGGAATCGCCGTTTGCCACCTTCCGCGATGGGGCTTACAGCAAGTTCTCCGAGATTTCTCACCTAGGGCTTTGGTTCGGGAAAACACTTGGCCGGCCAATGATCGAAACGGGCCTGCTCTACGCTCGACTGCGCTACAAGATCGATCTCACGCAGGCCGATCCGTCCTATGCAGTTGCGCATTCGTCCGTTCCGCTGTTGCTCATCCACGGCGGCGCGGACCGCAACATCTTCCCCGTGAACTCCGAAAAGCTGCATCGGATCGATACGTCGCATTCCGAGCTATGGGAAGTTCCAGGCGCCCTCCACACCGGCGCCTGGAGCCGCGACCCGCGCCAATTTGAATCGCGCGTGTTGCAATGGTGCGCGATGCACAACTAGAGCGTTACTCTCCGCTGGCGCCTTCGAACAATTTCGTCAGGTTGTAGGCGTCCACCCGGTACAAGACGAAGGCTTTGCTTACGTCGTTGTACTCTCGGAAGAGGAGGCTGCCGCGGCCGTAGCCTTCGGCATCCACGGCGTCAATCAGTTCGAGACGGCCATAGGCATCGAGGCGCGTGTTGTCGGTGATCTGCGAGAAGATCGCGCTGGCGTCACCATTGGAATCGGTGCGAGCAACCACCGTGAGGTAGTAGGTGACCGGCTTTGACGGAGCTGGCGCAGGCGCAGCTTTCACTCCAGGTCTTTTCTTCGCGGGGACTGAAGCTTCCGGGGTGTAGCTTGCGGTGAAGACGAATTCCGGATTGTTGTTGTAATCCACATCGAACGCACGAATATCGAAGTCGGTGAAGGTGAGGTTCGGCGGTAGTTTCACGCCACCGTGCCCCATCGCCCATTTTTCTAACAGCGGCCCGGCGATCTTCTGTACTTTCGCGGTCCACGGCGGCATGTCTTCCGGCTTCAGCTCGTACTTGTAGGGCCGGTACTCGCTCTTCTGCGGATCGGAGATGGCGATGTACTGCTCCACCACCGACGTGCCAGATTGCGGCGCGATCTTCTTCGGCGCAGCAGCTTGCGTCATGCCCGTCGGAATGCTGAGGGGCTTGTCATTGTCGGAGAGATTTGCGCCGGTTGTGTTCTTGCGCAGCGTGGGACGATCGGGATCGCTCTCGTTGGTATCGTGGGCGAGATTTTCGTCGACAGGAGCGGCCGAGCGCTTGGCGATAGTTGGCGTCGAACCGGAATCGCTGTTGTCGTCGGACTGTGCGGATTTTGATTTCTTCAGTGTCGGCCGATCAGCATCATTATCTTGCGTCGTTGTCGAAGCCGACGAGTCGTCGGATTGCGCAGTCTTCGATTTTTTCAGCGTCGGCCGGTCCGGATCGCCATCGCCATGGCTCGAGCCCGAATCCGAAGACGATGTGGAGGAAGAACCTGATTGCCCGTGTCGCTTCAGCACCGGGCGATCACCATCCCTACCCATATTTACTTCCACTTTCGCGGGCGAACTCGCGTATTCGCCTTTTTTCTTCTGCCACGTCCCCGCACTGATCCAATTGCCGTGGATTTGGCGAGGCTCTTCGGTGGTGAACCAGGCCAGGGGGATGTTGGTTTGGAGGATTTCGTAAACGGTGCCGGGCTCAGCGACCATCGGGATCGGGTTGGCCTGATATTGCGAGGCGTCGTAATAGCGGTCGTTGATCCAGATCGTCACCGGCACGAGGCGCGTGTTGCCCTGGGCGTCTTTTTCAAGGACGGAGATCGCGCGTGGTCCGGTGCGCGGCTTAGGCTTGCTTTGCGCCAAGGTCAAAACGCTGCAGCCGACGATGGCGCAGGCGGCCAACTTGCGGTAAAACTGATTCGCCATGAACATCAACGATAAAGCTCCATCCTTCACCCTGCCCGACGAGAACGGCGTCGAGACTTCGCTCGACCAGTTCAAGGGCAAACACGTGGTGCTGTTCTTCTACCCAAAAGCCGACACACCCGGTTGAACCATTGAAGCGTGCGGGTTCCGCGACGCATACAGCAAGCTTACTCGTGCCGGGTTAGTTGTGCTCGGCATCTCCGCTGACAAGCCTTCCGCGCAGAAGAAATTCAAAGACAAGTTCGACCTGCAGTACACCCTTCTAGCAGACGCCGACAAGAAAGTTGCCGGCCTCTTTGGCGTGATCAAAGAGAAGAACATGTATGGCAAGAAGGTGATGGGGATTGCGCGTACCACGTTCCTCATCGGCCCCGACGGCAAGATCGTGCACATCTTTGAAAACGTGAAGCCTGACGGCCACGCCGAAGAGGTACTCGCTTTCGCCAAGGGCAAAACCAAGTAATCTGTTGGGATGCCCCGGTCCTCGCTGGCGCAACTGGCGCCGTTGCCGCGCGCGTTCTTCAATCGCGATCCACGTATCGTTGGACGCGAATTGTTGGGAAAAGTCTTACTGCGCCGCGAGGGCCGGGCCATCCTGGCGGGCCGCATCGTGGAATGCGAAGCCTACCTTGGCGCCGACGACGCGGCTGCCCACTCCGCTGCGGGCAAAACAGCGCGCAACGCGGTGCTCTTCGGGCCTCCCGGATACGCCTACGTGTACTTCATCTACGGCAACCACTTTTGCCTGAACGTCTCGTGCCTGCCGGACGGCCAAGCGGGCGGGATACTCTTCCGGGCGCTGGAGCCAATCGCCGGCGTTGAGCGCATGGCAGCTAATCGCCAGCTGGAGCCCTCGCAGCTGCGGCTGATCGCCAGCGGCCCTGGACGGCTTGCCGAAGCCCTGGCCGTCACCCGCGACCGTGATAACGGCAAAGACATGGTCTCGCCAAAGAGCGACCTGCGGATCGTGGATGACGGTTTCGGGGCGGTCGAGGTGCGCGAGACCCCGCGGATCGGCATCACGAAATCGGCAGATTTGCCGCTGCGGTACATCGTTGCGGGGAGTCCGTTCGTCTCGGGAAAACGTTACTTATAAAGTAACCCCTACCCGCGGGGCATTCTTTGTTTTCAAGAATTTAGAGAGTGTTTTGCGCGCAAAATATTCGATCTAAAGGGGTTACAGGCAACATATTCAAAAATAAGGGGTTAGTGGTTCGAATGCGAACAGCAGATCCTTCGCTTCGCTCTGGATGACAAGGGTGATGGCGATTTCGGGCGGCAAAGTGAGCTGCCGCGACGAAATGACAGATCCAGACGAACGTCATTCCGCGAAATGGATCCGCCTCCGGCTTTGCGGTTTTCAAAGAGCAGATTGCCGTTCATGGGAATGCCCCACATGCGCAGAACAATTCAGCTTCTACTCTGAACTATCGGGCGGGCTCCGGTGCAAAGACTCTTTTCCTTCGCGGGCATACTTTCTTTTCTACTTATCCTGGCAAATTGCGGTGGTGGAAGCGGCAACACGCAACCTCCGGCGGGTGGCGGCGGTGGTGGCTCAACTCCGAGCTTCACAGTCTCCCTTTCCATTTCCACAGTGAACCTGACACCGGGCGGAGCGACACAGGATGTCACTGTCTCGGTGACGGGAAAGGGCGGCTACTCCGGATCGGTATCGGTTAGCGCTACCGGTCTTTCTTCCGGGGTGACTGTTTCGCCGACATCGGTGTCTGTTCAGACGGGAAGTAGTGGGAAGCTGACCTTCTCGGCCTCAGATTCAGCGACAGTCGGAGCGCAATCGGCAAACATTGAGGCAGTCGCAGGATCCGTCAAAGTTTCAAGTCCCGTGCAGATCAACGTGGCGAAGGCTGCACGTCCTGATCGATTCCACTCTGTAGGTGGAACTTTATGGCGCGGATTTTACGACGATACTCGAGGGTTACTCTTCGCAGCGAATCCAGGGTTGAGTGAAGTCGATGTGATATCCGGTTCTGATTTCACGATCAAAGCGAGAGTCTCGGTACCGCAGGCGTGGAGCGTTGACCAAATGGCGGACGGCAAGACGCTCGTTATCGGCACGGTTGCTCAAGAGTTCTTCACGCTGGACGAAGATACTCTCAAGGCGACGATTCATCTGCTGCCGACATTGCCGCGTATCTCCTATAGCTTGAATTGTCCATCCGTTGTGGCGATGGCCAATGGCATCGTCTTTCTGCTGACCCAGGAAATGGGAATCGCGGGAGGTGGCGCAGATGGCGCCGCTCACTTAATAAAGTGGGATTCAAAGAAGAACACGTATACGGAACTTGGCCCTCTGAACGGAGCTTCGAGTTGGTCCACGAAGAGCATGGTTCGAAGTGCGGACCGCAAATGGGCGGCTTTCGCGGTGGACAAGTTCTATTTGTATAGTTCGGACGATGACAGTATTACGTCAGTCGTGGATCTGGCGACGGTCAACCCGCCCGCCGATTCGTTTGGTGTTCGGGGTTACGCGCTGAACGCTGACGGAAGCAAGATTGCTGTCGCTTCCGCATCGCAAGTCACCTTCCTCGATCACTCATTCAATGTACTCGCGACAGTACCGTATTCATCCGCTTTTCAGGATTCAGGCACCACCGTGCGATTCACTGCGGACGGGAACCGCCTCATCATGCAGAATATTTTCCCGGTCTCGCTTGAGATGGTCGATGCGAACTCCTATACGGCGCTCGGATACCAACCTGCTTTCGGAGACAGAGCAGATGTTTACTCGACGATAATCGCGATCGACGGCGTCGGACGGGCCTTTGTCGGATTCGATGGCGGATACGAAGTAATCGATACAGCGCAGACACCGGTTCCAAATCCGACCGAAGCGGGCGCTACCTTGGACGGGCCGGAATGCCCCCTCCCGAACCCGCCCAATGCAGGCCTGAACGCGAGCCTGACATATTCCACGTTTAACAGCAGTCTTTTTGCCGGCTACTCCTTCTACTTCGCTGGAGCGGCCGGAACCGTGTCCGCAGACGGCACCCAAGTGACTGCGCCGGCGTCTTCCCAAGCAGGCCCGGTTGATGTGGAGTGCGTCGATTCGGCAGGGAGTTCCAGGACGCTGCCATTTGCATTCTCCTACGGGGCAAAGGCTGCTGCGGTGAGCGCAAACCTCTTATCTCCCGTGGGAGAACAATCTTTGTATGCGTTCGGTTTTGGTTTTTTCTCCGATGCATCCTCCGTTCCGGCGGTGTCGGTAGGCGGGCTAGCTGCCGCGAACGTTGAGCAGGTTTCGCTTTCGAAGGGCAGCTTACAAGGAGTTCGTCTGCAACCACCAACGCTCTCCGCTTCCACAACCGCGGATGTCACTGTGACAAGCGCGTACGGATCGAGCACGGTCAAGGGCGCGGTTTCATACATCCCATCCGCGCACGTGGTAGCGACGAGTGGAGTGTTGCAACTGCTCTTCGATTCGCATCGCAACTTGCTCTATGCCCTAAAGGCCTCCGAGATCGATGTCCTGGACCCGATCTCGCTGACGTGGAACACGCCGTTTGCGCTGCCGGCATTCGCTGGTTCTGCGAACTACGGATATATAGCGCTCAGTCCGGATGGAAGCCGATTAGTGGCTGTCGCCAGCGCAGGCTACGCCGCTGTCGTCAACCCTGACGACCCATCGAAAACCTTCTCGGTCTCGACGCCGAACCCTGGGTTCTCGTGGGGCAGGGTCGTGATAACCAAGGAGAACAAGGCCGTATTCGGCGGAAGGCCGCCTGTTGAAATCGATCTCGCAACATCAACCGGGAAAGTTATTCCAACTTATCTAGGGTGGCTGATCGCATCACCGCCGGACGGAAGTGTGATTTATGGCATTGACACCGGTGTCACCACAGGGCAGGCGTACCGAACTGACATCTCCACCTACAAAACGACGAGCACGCCGCAGTTTGGCGCTCAATTCTGGTCTGACTTGGCCGTCTCAGCGGACGGATCACATTTCGCTGGGATCCTCGCGGAATCAAATGGAGGCGACGTTATAGGGTTCTTTGAGTCGGGACTTCATCTCGTCAATTTCAATGAAGGTCCGCTGCTCAGCCCTGCAGACGATTCTCTCGTATTGGGCTCAGTATTTGGCCCTAAAGGAAACGTGCTGGTGGTCGCATTGGGAGACTCTATCGAATTCTGGGATACGCAGACCGGTACTCTGCGCGCCCGGCTTATGACGCCTGAAGAGTTGCAGACGGAATCGGGTTCAGCCAGTTTCGCCGCACCGCAGGTCGCCCTAGACTCGACGGGACAGACTATCTTCGCAGTGTCCGCGAGTGGTATCAGCGCAATGACTCTTCCGGTCCCGGTCGATGACCTCCCGGTTGCGGCATGGAACGGCCCGTTGCCGGCGCCTCAAGCTCCCGTGTCGGCGGTTTTGGGGCCTAGACACGGGAGCTACACAGTTCGTCGCAGCCGGTAAGGACACCGCACTGCGCTGCGGAGGGCCTAGGGTACGGTGACAGCGGTTGTCGCCGAAGTCGACTGACGGTAATTGGTGTCGCCAGCGAACGACGCTTTGATGTTGTGGGTGCCGGCGCCCGTGATGGTTACGCTGCTCGCGGTGACACTCGACGGATTGCCCCACCAGTCCAGCAGGACATTCAGCCGCTCGGGATGAGAGTTGTTCGATCCCTGATTAATCACGAGGATGTCGGGCTTGCCGTCGCCGTTGAGATCAACGATCGGGAGTTGAACCGGGTAGGCTCCGGTGGGCAGCGTGACGCCTGCACGGAATGAACCGTCTCCATTGCCGAGCCGTACTTCGATCGAGCCGTGATAGTCGGTGTGTCCGATCACGACGTCGGGGATGCCATCGAAGTTGAAGTCAGCGAGAGAAGCCGGAAAGACGGACGTTGTGTCAATGGCAACCGGGGTTTGGAACGAGCCGTCGCCATTTCCGAGTAAGGAATAAGCGCCGTAGTAGCCCGATGCAGACTGTGCCCCCGCGACGACCAAGTCTAGTTTCCCGTCGTGGTTCAGATCGGCAGTTGCAAACCTATACGAGTTCCCCAAAGCAACGGGTGATGCGGGTGCCTGGAAGGTTCCATCGCCATTGCCGAGCAGGACGCCGAGTTGCGTGTTGCCGAACGTTCCGTAGCCGACGACGAGATCGGTAATGCCATCGCCGTTGAAATCGGCGGTCGCGAATGACATTACAAGGCCCATCTCCGGGTGCTGGGTTGACGAAACGAAGGATCCGTCGCCATTTCCGATCAGGATCATGAAGCCGCTGGGAATGGGTGTACCGCTGGGGCCGAGTGGGAGCGCGAAGAGGTCGGGAATGCCGTCGCGATTGAAGTCAGCCGCGGCCAAGCCCCACGTCCCGCCGCCCGGAAGGGGGGTGGTAACAGGTGCCTGGAAGGTTCCATTGCCATTGCCGAAGAGGATTGAGTATCCACCGGAGACGCCAACCGTGGTGGCATATGCAAGGTCCGCATTTCCATCCGAATTGAAATCAGCGATAGCGAGAGCTTGGGGTTCGGGGATGAACGTCCCGGAAATTTTCGCTTGCGGCTGGAAGGTTCCGTCACCATTTCCGAGGAGGATGGAGAGCGTGCCTTCGCCGTTGTGCACGGCAACGTCGGGGATGCCGTCGTTGTTGAAGTCGGCGGTCATCGCGGACCATGGCATCGCGCCGACAAGAGGCTGGTCGGTCTGGCGAACTGTGAGTGTTCCCCCGGCACCGCCGCCTAACGGTGCAGTGGCTACGACCGCGTTGCCGTTGCTGGCATCAAGAAACGAGATCGAGCCTGTAGGTGCAGCCGGCAGCGCTGCGGCTTGTAAGCCCGTCAAAGTGACAGAGAGGTCAAACGTTCCAGGCTTTGCGCCAGCGACGGAATTGACGTGCGAGAGCGAGGCTCCTGTTTTCCACTTCTGCGAGAACGAAGCCGCGCTGGACTGCGAACTGAAGTAGAAGCGCGTGCCGACGAAGATTGCCTGCAGAGAATGCGCGCCATATCCGAAACGGGTTGCGAGCGATGCTTTGCCGGAGGACGTGAGCTGCGCGGTTCCCAGGAACGCATTTCCGCTGCAGGTAGCGTTGATGGATTTATCGCAGAACTTTACCAGCCCGGGAAAAACGGCCAAGGCGGAGGATTTCACTGTCGCCGTGAGCTTGATCGTGGAAGGTGCGGAGACGTAAGCCACCGGTGCCCCGGCGCTGGTTATGCTCAGAGTTGTGGTGGTGCTGCTGCCGACGGCGGCGAGAGCAACGCCAGTGAACGTGAGCAAAATGAAGAGTAGGCGACGGAATCGATCCAAGAATATCCTCCACGAAAGTAGCAGGATTGTACTTGGGATTCGCGGGCAATCACCACCTTTGTGGTGAAAAATTCGTGACACGACTCTTCTTCTACTCGCGGGGGACGAATCAATAGCGCTGCTGGTACAGGCTGGTGTTGAACCAATCGTAGCGGCCGCCCTTGGGGTCGAAGGTGGAGCGCAGCCGCTGGAGTGCTGAAGTGATACGCGACATCTCCTGCTGATTGCGGCCAATGATGCGCTGGTCAGCCTGCATGCCGGCCTGCGCGAGGGCGTTCTGCTCGCGCGCTTTTTGCGGATCGTATTGATCGTCGGCGTAGTACTGCGGGTAGTAGGGGATCGAGCCCTGCTGTGCGGATTGAATGCGGGCGACTTCTTCGCGCCTTGCGTTGTAGGCGGCGACTTGGCGGTCGTACCAATCGTGGACTGCGTTATCTATCTCGACCCGAGTATGAATTTCGATGTAGGCGCGATAGGCGGCTGCGATGGAGATGTCGTTGGCTTGCTCGTCCAGCGTGATGTCGGGGAACGGGCCAATTGGCTTCAGGTCTTCTTCGTTCAACGTCACTGTCGCGTGTTTCGTCGAGGCCGCGGCGCGATGCTGGCGTGCGAAGTCGCCCAGGCTGGGGTCCTTATCGGCCGATGGATCGGGGCCACAGACTGTCTGCGTCTGCGCTGCGAGTGGCAGGGCCAGCAGCAGCGGCAGAATTCTCAGCACGTTCATAACCTGTCCACGTAGGGTGGGTAGAAGTATGTCACGCGACAAAGCAAGCACTAACGAACTTTGGTAATCGCGAGCGGATTCCGTCGGGATCGCCGGACTTCCAATTGAGTTTCATTTTGGGACTGAGCCACCAGGTTTCGGCGACAAAAATATTGCAGAATTGCTGCGAGGCGGTGACGACGAAGAATCAATCAGTTACGAAGTTCTGCAACTGTTGTCACTGAATGTCTATTCATTTTTTTCTTTTCTTCACCGAAAAAGTTGTTATGATCGTCAGCCTCCGAGGGGTTAGGAAGCGTGTCCGAAAATCCAAAGTTCGATATCTGTTGCGCGGCGCGTGCGTTGTATCGCGCCGGCCTGAGCGTGGCCAACGCCGGGCACATCAGCGTGGCAGTAGGCGAAGACCGTATGCTGGTCAACCGCTTCGGACCGTCGTTTGCGACCCTGATGCCGATCGACATTCTTACCTGCGACTTCAACGGGAAGATCGTTGACGGCGAAGGCTGGGTGAACGACACGATCTTGTTACACGGAGTGATCCACCGCCACGTTCCCGACGTGGTGGCGCTGGTGCATACCCATCCTCCGGCGACCGTGACCTATAGCGCGTTTCGCAAAGTGCCGGAGATTTACGACCAGGAGAGCTGCATTCTTGCGGGCGATATCGCCATTGTTGAAGAGGACTACCAGGGATTGGCGTCCACCGAAGCGCGCGTGAAGCCGATGGCGGATGCGCTGCGCGACCATCGCGCGATCATTTTGCCGAACCACGGGGCGATTACGCGCGGGCCGAATGTGCAACTGGCGGCCGTCGCCATGATGCTGCTCGAGGGCATGGTGCAGCGGAATTTGACGGTGGCCGCGGCAGCGCGGGCACTGGGCAGTGAACCGAAACCGATTGCGATGGAAGCGGCACTGACCGCCAAACGCGAAATAGCCAAGATTCCGTTTTTGCAGCCGCTCTGGGTGGATTTACTAACGCGGCTTCGCGCGACGGATAAAGACCTGTTTGAAGCGTTTGCTGCGTCAAAGAGCGCATAGCAACAGACTTAGTCACAACTGAAGTTTCAAGAAGAAGGGCAGCCTTCTGGGGAACAGTGTTCCCGCAGGACAACCGGGAAACAGAGCAGGGCATCTGTATTGCTCTCGCCGCGACCGGATGGCCGCTGTTTTTCGAAGAGGAAATATGGTTACCACGGCGAATTTACCAACCGCAGTCGGGTTCCAGCTGAACACCGCACCGGCGGGCTTCAATCCGAAGCGCGACCTCGCGCCCGGGCTCTACGAATTCCTCGAAACATTGCATCACGAGTTCACGCCACGACAGCAAAAGTTGGTGGCGAAGCGTAAACGCGTGTTGGAAGCGTCGCATCGGGCCGAGCTGCCGGAACATATGCAGCCCTCGGAGGCCACGCAGGGTAACTGGCGCATCGAGTTGCCGAAGTGGTGCGAAGACCAGCGCAACCAGATGACCGGTCCGGCGGACGAAGCGGAGCTCGTAGGGAAGATGTTGAACTCCGGCGCGCCCGGGGTGATGCTCGATCTGGAAGACTCCACCGTCAATCAATGGGACCACCAGCAGCTCGGCATGAAGAACGTGCTGAGCGCGCTGCACGGCGAGCTCACGTACTACGACCAGAAGCGTGGCAAGGAAGTCGCGATCAAAGAGAGCAACGTCGTCATCTGGACGCGCGCTCGTGGCATGCATTTGAACCAGGCAGGCGTAATGCCGGAGGTGATGTCGGCCTCGCTGTTCGACGTCGGTTCGCTGGCGTACCAGGTGGATACGAGCAAGGTGAAGCACAACCTTTGTATCTACATTCCGAAGAGCGAGAGCGCGGAAGAAGCGCTATGGTGGCGCGATCTGTTCGAGAAGATCGAGGACCTGCGCGGCTGGCCGAAGGGCTACATCAAGTGCATGGCGCTGGTGGAGTCGCATCCGCTGGCGTACCAGATGGAAGAATTTCTCTACAACCTGCGAGATCACATTCTCGGGTTGAATCTCGGCCGCTGGGATTACATGGCGAGCCTGATTCACTTCAATCTGGAGGATCCGGAGTTTGTGCTGCCGGACCGCAACGCGATTCCGCACGATGTGCTGTTCTTCCAGAATTTGCGCGAGCTGATTCCGGAAATTTGCCACAAGCGCGGAGCGCTGGCGATCGGCGGGATGACCGCGTTGTATCCGAGCCGCGAAGACGCGGAGTTGAATGCGCGCGCTCTGGACGTGCTCGCCAAAGACAAGAAGAACGAAGCCAACAGCCTGATGGACGGCGCGTGGACAGGGCATCCCGATCAGAATCAGATCGCGGTGGACCAGTTTCCGAAGCCGAACCAACTGCACGCACGGCGCGCGAACGCCCAGCGGTATCCGGATTTGCGTCCGGCGCCGAAGGGCGTAGGAAAGCGCACGCTCAATGGCACGCGCGCTGCGGTACGCACCGTGATTCGCTATCGCAATGGCGTGCTGAACGGCAAAGGCGCAAGCCTGCTGGATGGCTACATGGAAGATCTGGCGACGGACCGCATCTATCGCCTGATGATTGCGCAACGGAGGAAACATTCGACTGTCGTTCCGATTACTGACGACGACGGCCACTCCGTTGAGCACACTGCTGAACTCGTTACCCGGCTCTTCGATGAGGAGTTGGAAAAACTAATCGCGAAGCCAGGAAAAGACCTGGGCTCGCCCGAAACCTTCCGCGAAGCAAGACGGATCGCGGAAGCCATGGTGAAGAACGGCGAGTTCGATCCGTTCTAGGCCAAGTTTTAAAAGCTGTTGGAACACCCCTCCGTTCGACCCTTTTGGTGCGGATTTGGACGGGGTACCGTGACGAACTTTGCGACCGACGATCGGCGAAAGGTTCCCGCGGTGGCTTACGGCACGACGAAGACCGGCGCGCCGAGAGCCTTGAAGCGTGTATCCGCTGTGGTGGAACGCGACTTCGCAAAAACCCGAACGCAGTGCGTGTTCGTCGAGGCCTAACCGGGCAGGCGGGTGCACAAATTCAAATTCGCGATTTGAAAGGAAGTCCTATGGCAACGGAGAACCCGACTGCCCAGCTTCGCCTTGACTGGGAGACCAACCCACGCTGGAAGGGCATCACCCGGCCTTACACCGCAGAAGACGTTGCGCGATTGCGCGGCACCATTCGCATTGACCACACGCTGGCGCGCCTCGGCGCAGAGCGGCTGTGGAAGCTGCTTCAAGAAGACAAATACACCCAGGCGCTCGGTGCATTGACCGGCAACCAGGCGGTGCAGATGGTCAAAGCCGGATTGAAAGCGATCTACGTCTCGGGCTGGCAAGTGGCGGGCGACGCCAATGACGCGGGCCAAATGTATCCCGACCAAAGCTTGTATCCGGCAGATAGCGTTCCGAACCTTGTGCGCCGATTGAACAACGCACTGTTGCGCGCCGATCAGATCCATCACTCCGAGGGGAAGAATGGAATGTATTTCCTCGCGCCGATGATCGCCGATGCCGAAGCCGGCTTCGGCGGCAACCTCAACGCCTTCGAGTTGATGAAAGCGATGATCGAGTCGGGAGCAGCCTGCGTTCACTTCGAGGACCAACTGTCTTCGGCGAAGAAGTGCGGGCACCTCGGCGGCAAAGTTCTGGTACCGACCGGCGAAGCGATCCAGAAGCTGGTCGCAGCTCGCTTGGCAGCCGACATCTGCGGCGTGCCGACGCTGATCCTGGCGCGTACCGATGCGAACAGCGCCCATCTGCTCACCAGCGACATCGATCCCTACGATCGCGAGTTCTGCACCGGCGAGCGCACCAGCGAAGGCTTCTTCTGCATTCGCGGCGGGTTGGATTCCGCCATCGCGCGCGGCTTGGCCTACGCACCGTATGCGGACCTGATCTGGTGCGAAACTTCGGAACCCAACATCGGCGAGGCGCAGCGCTTCGCGGAGGCGATCCATGCGAAGTTTCCGGGAAAGATGCTTGCTTACAACTGCTCTCCGTCGTTCAACTGGAAGAAGAAATTGTCGGAGGAAGACATCGCGCGCTTCCAGCCGGCGCTCGCGGAAATGGGTTACAAGTTCCAGTTCATTACCCTGGCGGGGTTCCATGCGCTGAACCTCAGCATGTACGAGTTGGCCACGGGTTATCGTCAGAGCGGCATGACGGCCTATTCCGCCCTGCAGCAGCGGGAATTCCAACTGGAGCCCGAGGGTTACGAAGCGGCGAAACACCAGCGCTTCGTAGGCACCGGCTACTTCGACCAGGTGCAGAACGTGGTCACCAGCGGCAAGGCCTCGACCCGGGCCCTCGAACACTCCACGGAAGCCGAACAGTTCCACGCTAGCGAAACGCCCGAAAAGAGCGGCGTGGCGGCCGACTAGTTTCTCCTTTTGTTTCTTTCACTTCTCCGGACGGCGGGCTTCGGCCCGCCAATTTTTGTGTTTTCAGGCACTTAATCCCCGCAATGGGTTTTTGCATCTAAAACTCACGAACCGCTGTGCCCTCCTATGGAACGTTACATCTGTATTCATTCTCATTTTTATCAACCGCCGCGAGAGAACCCGTGGCTTGAGGCCATCGAGCAGCAGGACTCCGCCTATCCATTTCACGACTGGAATGAGCGGGTTACGGCGGAGTGCTATGCGCCGAATTCGGCGGCGCGTATTCTCGGCCCAAACGGACGCATTCACGAGATCTACAGCAACTACGGGCACATCAGTTTCAACTTCGGACCTACGTTGTTGAGTTGGATGGAGGAGAAAGCGCCGAACATCTATCAGCGCATTCTCGATTCCGATCGTCAAAGCGCGGAGCGTTTCTCTGGTCATGGCAATGCGATGGCGCAGGCCTATAACCACATGATCCTGCCGCTGGCGAACCGCAGCGACAAGCAGACGCAGGTCATCTGGGGCATTCACGATTTCGAAAAGCGCTTTGGCCGCTCGCCGGAAGGAATGTGGCTGCCGGAGGCCGCGGTCGATGTCGAGAGTCTCGAAGTGTTGGTGGACCAGGGCATCAAGTTCACGGTGCTGGCGCCGCACCAGGCCGGGCAAGTCCGCAAGCTCGGTCCGGGCGGACGCTGGAAGGGCGTGCAGGGCGGGCAAATCGATCCTACGCGCGCGTATCTCTGCAAGCTTCCGAGCGGTAAGCAGATCACGCTGTTCTTCTACGACGGTCCAATCTCTCGCGCGGTGGCGTTCGAAGGGCTGCTCTCAAATGGCGAGACCTTTGCCCAGCGGCTGCTCAGCGGATTCAGTGAGAACCGCGATTGGTCTCAGTTAATGCACATCGCAACCGATGGCGAGACCTATGGGCACCACCATCGCCACGGCGAAATGGCGCTCGCATATGCGCTGCATTA
This sequence comes from Candidatus Koribacter versatilis Ellin345, assembly GCF_000014005.1. GTDB lineage: Bacteria > Acidobacteriota > Terriglobia > Terriglobales > Acidobacteriaceae > Korobacter > Korobacter versatilis_A. The sequence goes on along the minus strand of NC_008009.1, from coordinate 5,564,150 downwards.
CATCGAGAGCAACAACCTCGCGAAGATCACGAATTACGGCGAGTACCTGGAGAAGAATCCGGCGACGCACGAAGTGGAGATCGTCAATAACACATCGTGGAGCTGCGCGCATGGCATCGAACGCTGGCGCAGCAACTGTGGATGCAACTCCGGCATGAAGCCCGGATGGACGCAGGATTGGCGCACTCCGTTGCGCAACGCACTCGACGAACTTCGCAATGGGCTCAACAAGCCTTACGAAGAAGCTGCCGGCAAACTTCTGAAGAACCCCTGCCAGGCACGGGACGAGTACGTTGATGTAATCCTCGATCGTACGAAGCCGAGCCTCGACCGTTTCTTCGCCAAGCAGCAAACCCACGAACTGAGTAAAGAAGAGCGCGTGCAGGCGCTGAAGCTGCTCGAAATGCAGCGTCACGCGATGCTCATGTACACCAGTTGCGGCTGGTTCTTCGATGAGCTCTCCGGCATCGAGACCGTGCAGGTCATCATGTATGCCGGACGCGCGTTGCAATTGGCGCAGGACCTCTTCGGGAACGGCTTCGAGCAGCACTTCCTTGCGAAGCTCGCCCAGGCACGCAGCAATCTCAAGGAAATCGGCAACGGTCGCGACATTTATGAGCGTTCAGTGAAGCCCGCGCAGGTGAACCTGCTGAGCGTTGGAGCGCATTACGCGATTGCGTCGCTGTTCGACGGCTACAACACCCATAGCTCGATCTACGCCTACGACGTAAACCTCAAGCAGCACGAGCAGCGCGCTGCCGGACGCACCCGTTCTGCCGTGGGTCGCGCGGTGATCTGTTCCCGTGTGACGCTCGAAGAGGCCGATACCACTTTCGGCGTGATCCACTTCGGCGATCATAATGTGAACGCCGGAGTGCGCTATTTCCAAGGTGAACAGGAATACGAGGCACTGCGCAGTGAGACGGAGGAGGCCTATCTTGGCGGCGACATCGCGGCCGTCCTGCGTGTGTTCGACAAGCACTTCGACAGCACCACCTACAACTTGAAGTCGCTGTTCCGCGATGAGCAGCGCCGCATTGTGGACCAGGTATTGCGCTCAACGTTGAACGAAGCCGACACCGCTTATCGTCAAATTTACGAGCACCACGCGTCGCTGATGCAGTTCCTGGGCAGTATTCATGCCCCTTTGCCGTACATCCTGCGAGTGACGGCTGAGTTCGTGCTTAACTCGCGGCTGCGCGCGGCGTTCTCCGGGCCGAACCTGAACATCGGGGAAATCCAGGACCTGCTCGGCACCGTTAAGCGGGAGAACATCGAACTCGATGTTGAAGGGCTTGCGTTCGTCCTGAAGAAGACGATTAACCGCATCGGCGAGGCATTGGAATCCGATCTGAGCCTGAAGAACCTTTCGCGGTTCGATGAAGCACTCAGCCTGCTCAAGATGGTGCCCTTCGACGTCGACCTGTGGCGGGCGCAGAACATGTTCTTTGATCTGCTGCAGCGGGCGCCGCAGATACCGGAATGCCTGAGTGCTGAGGCCCAGAATCACCTCATCTCGATTGGGGAGCGGCTCGGCCTTTATGTCGGGGTCTTCCAGAACGCGGTGGCGCAAAATGGCACACCGGAGCCAGTTCCGGCGGTCGCCTAGAACTCTCGATCGATGGGGCGAATGGAAAAATAAAAGCCGTT